>DASRZR010000166.1:0-2256 GCA_035686185.1 Spirochaetia bacterium
CCGCGGGACGGAGAGCGGGCGGCCCGAACTTCCTCATGTTGCCGGATCTCAGGATGATCGCCGGTTTTAGGGACTACCGGCATAACGGCCCGGTGACCGTCCTGGCGCGCATGACCAGCCGGTCCCTGCGGCCCGTGCTGATGCTTCCCAGCGGCGGGGACTGCAGTTACCCGGGTCTCGTCTGGCACCGCGGACGGCTCTGGGTGAGCTACTACTCCTCCCACGAGAGGAAGACCAGCATCTACCTTGCGAAGGTGCGCCTGTAGACGCCCCTTTCAGCCGGCGGGCAGCCACACGGTCTTCGCCACGCGAACGGAGTCAGGAACGTCCAGGAGCTGGATCCGGCCGGCCTGCGGCCCCGCGGAGCTGAAGTCAACCTCATAGCTGCCGGCGGGCACTTCCTCCAGGCGGAAATACCCTGCCGCGTCAGTGCGCCCGGGAATGCAACGCGAGCCACTGCACGCCTGGACCAGGACATCCGGCATCGGCCGGCCGTCCGTGCTTGTCACTCTGCCACTCAACACGCTCACTGCCGGCGCGAGGTCCGCCTTCGCAGCCGCCAGGATCTTCATGCTGCGGGGGTCCTGGACAAAGGCCACCACCTCCCGGCGGGGTGCCCGGGTACCGGCAGGCGACGGGAGGACAACCTCGCCGGAAACGGCCGGCACCGATTCGAACGCGCGGACAACGGCGGAGTGAAGCAGCGCCCGGCCCGCATTCTCTCCGGCGGACGGGGTGGCGCCCAGCTCTCCCTCCACTTCGGTCACCACGAGCACCGTGCCGGCGGGCGCGCCGCTCACGGAGATCCGCGCCCTGACGTGGCCGCCCGTCTCCTGCGCGGCGTCCACGGAAAGGTCCACGAGGGCGCGGCGTGCCGCGGCCTCCGTTGCCTCGCGGCGCAGCTCGCCAAGGTCACCCGCCCAGCTTGGCACGGTCTGACCGTTGATGATGGCCTGTGGCGTGTACACCGGCGAGGGGAGCGCGCGGGAGTAGGCGTACTGCCTCTCCGTTGCATCGCGCGAATCCCAGGGATCCTTCCATCCGAGGTAGTCCCAGTAGTCCACGTGCCACTCCAGGGCAAAGACGGGAAGCCGCTGGCTGTCGGCGTCCCGGGCAAGCTGCGCCAGCGCCTCGTCCGCCGGGGGGCAGCTCGAGCAGCCCTCGGAGGTGAAAAGCTCGACGACGGCGAATCCCTGTGGCTGGGCCGCCGAGGGAAGCGCGGCGGCAAGCAGGCCGGCAAGGACAAGGAACCTGTGGTTCATCGTGATCCCCCCTTGACGAGATGGTACGGCGCGGAGATCACGAAAGGGTCCCGAAAACGTACTTTCCTCGATGGTAGACGCCGGCGGAGCGCCGGCATCGGCCGGAGAGTATCCTACTCCATTGAGAGAACGGTCAGCCGAAGCTCCCCCGTGGGAAGGCTCACGACCACCGAACTTCCCGGCCCTTTTCCCGTGAGGGCGCGCGCGATGGGAGAGATCCAGCTCAGCATGCCGCGGGACGGGTCGCTCTCATCCACGCCCACAATGCGGTAGATGCGCGTCCCGCTGCCCTGCTCCTCCACGGTGACCGTGGTCCCGAAGGCCACGCGCGACGGAGGGGTGGCACCACGGGGAACAACCTCCATGATCGCCAACATCCGGGACAGGTACTGGATGCGGCGCTCCACCTCCCGCAGGCGCGGCTGCGGCGATGCGAGGAGCGTCTCCAGCTCGCGGCGCGTTCGCGCCGCCCCTTCCGCGGTCACGTAGTTCTTCGCCCCCGGCGGCAACGGGATCCGGAGCTCGGGGGCGTCTTCCTCCCGGGACTCTGATGCCGACTCGTCGACGAACGCCCTGCTCACGTCGAATAGTGTGGCCGCGCGGGGGACGGTGTTCAAGCCGAGAGCGTGCGCGTGCCTCTGGACACGGCAAACTCCGGTGCCGGAGAATGGGTCGGGAGGAAACCCCTGCCATGATGTTCCGACTGCCTGCCGCTGCCGTGCTCACCGCCTCCTGCCTGCTCATCGCCGGCTGCCTGGGGATGCCCACGCTGTCCGGTGACGACGTGCCGGCGGAGAACGTGGTGCCGGCGCTCGCCTCGCCGTCTTTCTCGGAAGACTCCCCCGCATCGGCCCAGGCCTTGCAGGGGCTCAGCCCGGAGGACCGGGTGGTGCACGAGGTGTACGAGTCGGTCAACCGGGGCGTGGTCAACATCACTTCCCTCAGCGTGGGCTACAACTGGTTCCTGCAGCCGGTCCCCCAGGGAGGAACCGGC
>DASRZR010000167.1:0-17702 GCA_035686185.1 Spirochaetia bacterium
TATTCCGAGTTCGGCCGCCGGGCGGAGGAGAATGCCAGCGGCGGCACGGACCATGGAACAGCGGAGCCGGTGTTCGTGTCGGGAGGCCTCGTCGTCGGCGGGCTCTACGGCCGGGAGCCTTCCCTTACCGACCTGGACAACGGCAACCTGCGCTTCAGCACGGACTACCGGTCCCTGTACGCTACGGTTGCCGAGGACTGGTGGGGCCTTCCGCAGACGGGCCTGCCCGGCGGGCCGTATCCGACGCTTCCGCTGCTCTCCGGGCCGTCCCCCGCCACCGGAGACTGACAGGCGATTCCCGGGGCGGAGCCGCGCTTCATCGCCGACTCACGCCTTCAACGCGCCAGGCGCTTTTCGAACCAGTGGTGCGCGTGCGGCTCATTATTGAACGCCGGCACCTCCGTGTACCCGGCGGCCCGGTAGAGCGCCTGCGCTTCCTTCAGGGACTCGTTCGTCTCCAGACGGAGGAGCGGCAGGCCGCGTCGGCGCGCAATTTCCTCCAGCCGGGACAGGATGCGGCGGCCGATGCCCAGTCCCCGCGCCGAGGGGGCCACCCACATGCGCTTGATCTCCCCGAGCCCGCGACGGCACTTCAGCGCGCCGCACCCCACCGCCTGGCCGCAGAGCCGGGCCACGAGGAAGTACCCGCGGGGCGGGGTGAGCTCGCGCGGCGTGGCCGAGATGCTGGCCGCCACGTCGAACCCCCGCTCGAACCTCCGGGAAAGCTCCGCGTAGTATTGCGCCAGGCAGTCGCGCGCCGCCGGGCTGGAGGGATCCTCGATCTCGATGATGACGGCGCTCGCCCGGAACAGCTTCTCCACGGTCTGCACGGCTCCCACCAGCTCCGCCTGCTGGCGCTCGCTCAGCGAACGCAGGAGGGACGCCGCCCCCGCGTCCGAGAGACGGTCCAGGTGCGCCACCTCCCGGCGACCGGCAGCGGTGAGCGTGAGCCGGCGCACGCGCGCGTCCGACGCGGAGCGTTCCCGCCGAACCAGGCCTTCGCGGCCCAGGCAACGGAGCAGCCGGCTCATGTAGCCGGAGTCCAGGCCCAGCCGCGCGCGCACCTCCCGCAGCTCAGCCCCGGATTTCCCGATCTCGTACAGCACCCGGGAGGCGCCCAGCGAACGCCCCCGGCCGAGGAACCCGCTGTCCAGCGCGCCAATACGCTGCGTCACGGTGCGGTTGAAACGCCGCACGGCCGCTATCCGCTGCCGCAGCTCCGAGGCCGGAGGGGATTGCACCACGTCAGGTCCGCGCATACTATCTGACAATAGTCAGATAATTTGTCGGCGGCAAGTCTCTTCCAGGAGGATGTTCCCCCTGGGGGCCGCGGCGGCGTACTCTGGCGGTGGGAGGCATCAATGGCGCAGGAGCATGAGTATTCCATCAACCTGAACGAGAAGTTCGGCCCGCTGGAGCTGATCGACACGAAGTCACTCGCGGCGGCGGTGAAGGACCCCTGGTTCAACCAGACGCTGTGCCGGGTCAACGACTGCGTCGTGCGCATCGGAGTCTTTGCCGGCGGGGAGTTCCACTGGCACAAGCACGACAAGGAAGACGAGTTCTTCTTCGTTCTCTCCGGGAGGTTCGTGGTCGAGCTGGAAGGCTCCCGCCGGGAGCTGGGGCCTCACCAGGGGCTGCTCGTGCCCCGCAACGTGATGCACAAGACCCGCGCGCCCGAGCCCGCGGTGATCCTCATGATGGAAGCCGCCTCCGTGACGCCGACGGGCGACTGAGGCAGGGAGGCGGACGTGGACTGGATCGATTTCCGCAGCGATACCGTGACAAGGCCGGACGCCGGCATGCGCAAGGCGATGGCGGAGGCGGAAGTAGGTGACGACGTCTATGGCGATGATCCCACCGTCAACCGGCTGGAGAAGGTTGGCGCGGAGATGCTGGGCAAGGAGGCGAGCCTGTTCGCCTCCAGCGGCACACAGACGAACCTCCTGGCCCTGCTGGTGCACTGTGAGCGCGGGGACGAATACATCGTGGGCCAGGGCGCGCACACCTACCGCTTCGAGGGCGGCGGCGCCGCGGTCCTCGGCTCGATCCAGCCGCAGCCGCTGGATTTCGATCCGGACGGCACTCTTCCCCTGGACAAGGTGGAGGCGGTCATCAAGCCGGCGGATTTCCACTTTGCGCGCACGAGGCTCCTGTGCCTGGAAAACACGCAGGCCGGCAAGGTGCTCCCGCTGGACTACCAGGCCCATGCGAGCGCTCTTGCCCGCGGACGAGGGCTTGCCATCCACCTGGACGGCGCCCGGGTGTTCAACGCGAGCGTCAAGCTCGGCGTGGACGTGAGGGAAATCTCACGGCATTACGACACCGTCTCCGTCTGCCTGTCCAAGGGCCTTGGCGCGCCGGTCGGCTCCCTCCTGTTTGGTCCGGCAGAGGCGATCTCCCGGGCCCGCCGGTGGCGGAAGGTCCTTGGCGGCGGCATGCGGCAGGCCGGCATCATCGCGGCGGGCGGGCTGTACGCGCTGGAGCACAACGTGGCGCGGCTGGCAGAGGACCACGAGAATGCGGCGTGCCTGGCGGGATTGCTGGCCGGCATCGACGAGGTGGAGGTTGCGCCGCGCTCGGGAGAGACGAACATGGTGTTCGCGAGCCTGCGCAGAGGCGAGCCCGAGCACCTGGCCTCTTTCCTGAGGGAACGCGGCATCCTCATACTCGGGGAAAACCCGATGCGCCTGGTCACGCACCTCAACCTCCGGCGCCGGGACATGGACGACCTGGCGCGCGGCATCAAGGCGTTTCTCGCGCACAAGGGTTGAGGCGCCGGGAGCCGGCCGCCCGGCGCTCGAGGTGACATGGGCGGCGCCGCGGGGTGTTGAATGTTCACGGGGGCCGGTCCGTGCTACGATCGGCACGTACTCCCACACACTCACCAGGAGCAATACTGCCATGGCGGCACCGATGTCTTCCGCGGCCCGGCTGAATGCCGGCCTGCGCATCTTCTTCTCCGAGTTCGTGCGCGTGAGCCTTCGGCACCCCACCCAGGCGCTGTTCTTCGCCCGGACGGTTCTGTGGCAGGGGGCGGCCGCCCGGCGTCGGGCGCGGGAGAACAAAGGCGGACTGCACGTCCCGCCCATCGCCATCTTCAGCATCACCAACAGATGCAACCTGCGGTGCAAGGGCTGCTACGCGCAGGCCATCCGGGGGGACGCGGGGGACGAACTGTCCGCGGCGGACCTGCGCCGCATCGTTGACGAGGCAGACGAGCTGGGCATCTCGTTCTTCGTCATCGCCGGAGGAGAGCCTCTGACCCGCCCGGAGATCGTGGACATCGCCCGCGAACACCCGCACATCGTTTTCCTGCTGGTCACCAACGGGTTGCTGCTGGACGCGCCGCTCATCGCCGCGATCTCCCACATGCGCAACGTCGTGCCGGTGCTCAGCATCGAGGGCACGCAGGCGGAGACCGACGAGCGGCGGGGCCGCGGCGTCCACGAACGGCTGATGGCCAAGATGGACCAGTTGAGGCAGGCCGGCATCTTCTTCAGCCTGTCGTTCACGGTCACGCGCGCAAACTTCCCCATCGTCACGGACGCCTCGTTCCTGCAGCAGTCCGTGGACGCCGGCTGCCGCCTGTTCCTCCTGCTGGAGTACACGCCGGTTCGGGAGGGCACGGATGACTGGGTGATCACCGACGAGCAGCGCGCGGCAATGAAGGGGCTGGTGGCCACCTTTCGGGCGCGTTTCCCGGCCGTGTTCATCGCCGTCCCGTGGGACGAAGAGGAGCAGGGCGGCTGCCTGGCCGCCGGCCGGGGGTTCGTCCACATCAGCGCCCGCGGGGACCTGGAGCCGTGCCCGTTTGCGCCGTGGTCCGACGCGAACGTGGCGCGGGTCCCGCTGCGGGAGGCGCTGCAGTCGCGCCTTCTCCACCTCATGCGGGAGAACCACGAGCAGTTCGCGGAGACCTCCGGGGGCTGTGCGCTGTGGAAGAACCGCCGCCAGGTGGAGTCCCTGCTTGGAAGGACGGTCTAGCAAAGAACACGCCCGGCGGGTGGATTCCTTCCGCACTCCCGGCTATCATTGGTCCCGTGGGTGATCGCACCGACACCGTCGCGACCGGCCGCGCCTCCGTCGTCTACGTCGTTGACGATGAGCCGCTGGCGCTCCGCGCCACGCGGCGCCTTCTGGAGTCCATGGGCCGGGACGTGCGAACCTACGATACCCCGGACTCCTTCCTTGATACCGCCGGCCCCGAGATGACGGGCTGCCTGCTCCTGGACGTGAAGATGCCCGGCCTCAACGGCCTGGAGCTGCAGGAGCGGCTCGCCGCGGCCGGGTGCGCGCTTCCCATCATCTTCCTTACCGGGCACGGGGATATCCCCACCAGCGTGCGAGCCATGCGCGCCGGAGCCGTGGATTTCCTGCTGAAACCCGTGGAGGAAGTAGCCCTTTCGGCGGCCATCGACCGGGCCCTGGAGAAGGACCGGCGGGAGCGCGCGGAACGGCGCGAGCTCGCCGAGATCGAGGCCCGGGCGGCGACGCTCACCCCCCGGGAGCGGCAGGTGCTGACGCTGGTGGTCACGGGGATGCTCAACAAGCAGATCGCCGGCGAGCTGGGCACTGTCGAAAAGACGGTCAAGGTCCACCGCGGCCGGGTCATGACCAAGATGGGGGCCCGGTCTCTCGCCGACCTGGTACGCATGGCCAGCCGCCTGGGGCTGCCTTCCATTCCACCTTCCCAGTCTCCCGCCTCCTGATATCTCGATACCCGATGGGACCAAGGTCCAACGGCTCCTCCCGAAAAGGAAAGGGGGACGCGAGGTATATTTCTGTGCGGAACCGGCGGAAAGGAAGGAAAACGTGAGTAGCCATTCCATACTGGTTGTTGACGACGAACCCCGGATCCTGGACGCCATTGATCGGGAGCTGTTCTTCTGGAAAACCCAGAAGGACATCACGATCCACAAGGCCCTTTCCGCCCGTGACGCCCTGGATATCCTCAAGAGCAACCCGGGCGACATCCAGGTCATGGTGAGCGACCTGAAGATGGCCGCCATGGGCGGGGACGAGCTGATCTGCGAGACGAAACGTCTCTACCCCGAGATCCGCTGCATCCTGATCACCGGCTACAGCGAGGTCACCGGCATCGCGCGGGCGGTGTCCGCCGGCATCACCGCGTTCATCCAGAAGCCGTGGGAGACGGAGGGGTTCATCGGGGAGCTGGAGAAGGCCCTCGCCCAGTACTACGCGGAGTCCGTCAACCGGGACTACCTCTCCCGGCTGGTGGCGCAACTGGAGCGCACGGGGCAGGTCCAGAAGCGGCTGTTCCAGCACGACAGCTTTCCCCGCAAGGGGTTCACCGTGGACGTGACCTACCAGCCGCTCATGGAGTTCTATTGCGGCGGGGACTTCTACCTGGTGGTCCCGGTCTCCGACGAGAAGTGCATCATCGTCCTGGGGGACGTCTCCGGCCACGGGCTGGAGGCGGCGTTCGTCACGGGAATCGTGCGCACGCTGATCTCCCGGGAGGAGCTCACCACGCCGAAGGACGGGCAGTTCTCCCCCGCCGCTTTCCTGAGCGCGATGAACCGTCTGGTCCTGAAGGAGCTCGCCCAGGCACCCGAGTTCATCATCACGCTCACCGCCGCGTTCGTGGACACCGCCGCCCGGCGGCTGGTGTTCAGCAACGCCGGCAACCTCCCCCTGTACCTCGTCCGGGCGGATGACTGCACCACGCATTCCGTCCCCGGCTATCCCTGCGGCTTCACTCCGGATGCGCAGTTCGCGGAGGTCACGGTACCCCTGCGCACCGGGGACAAGCTGGTATTCATGACGGACGGCCTGGTGGAGCGGGGAAGGATCGCCGGCTACGTGAGCGCGGACGCCGTGCGCTCCCTCATGATGCACTTCCATGGAGACCCGAAGTTCAACCGCAAGCTCATCAAGCTGATCCTGGAGATGTTCCCGGACGGAAAGTTCTACGACGACGCCACGCTCGTATCGGTAGACATCCTGTAGCACGGAGGAGGGCGGATGGACGCGCCCCAGACTGCCTACTTCCTGACCTACCCCGCGGGGGAGCGCCGGCTCATCATCGATCGGTTTGCCGAGCTGCACCACGCGCGGATGCGCTACCTCGTGCCGCTCCTGCTCCTGCTGGCCGTGTTCTTCCTCGTGTCGGACTTCCTCACGCGCGCCACGGTCACGCCGCAGACGTTCCGCTGGTACATTTCCCTTGACACCCTCTTCCTCGTGGTGCAGCTTGCCGCTCTCCTCTACGTGCGCCGCGCCGGGCCCGTCCTCCCGCGCCGCAAGCGCCGGGTGGCGCGCGGGATCATGTACGCGTACGCCCAGGTGGTGCTGCTGTGGGCGGCCGTGCTCGCGGCGGTGGACCTGCGGGAAACCGGGGACGCCACGGCCATCATCATTGCCGTGATGGCCGTGTCCACGCTGGCCCTCTTTCCCCTGGCCTCCATCTCCTCGCTCGTGGTGTCCTCCCTGGTGGTGTTCGTGGCCGGTGTGTACCTGCTCCCCGCCACCCCCGTCCACCCGATTTTCCAGCAGATCATCTTCGTGTTCGGCCTGCTCGTGGTGTCGCTGTTCGTCTCGCAGTCCCTGTTCTCCGCCTTCGTGCGCAACGTGGTGAGCGAGGACCGCCTGGCGCGCGCCAACGCGGAGCTGAAGACCGTCCAGATGGGCCTCATCCAGAAAGAGAAGTTCGCCACCATCGGCCAGCTCTCGGCCGGCATCGCCCACGAGATCAACAACCCGCTGGGCTACCTGAAGAGCAATTTCTCCACGCTGGAGCAGAACTTCCGCTACATGACGCGCAATGGAAGCAGCCTGGAGGGAGACCCGTCGTACACGCATTTCCGGGAGGCCATGGGAGGCATGTTCCAGGACATCCGGGACGGTTTTCGTCACATCACGGAGGTCATCGACAACCTTCGCTCCTTTTCCTACGTGCCCCCGGCGGACTACTATGGCCGCTATGACCTTGCCCGGGGCATCGAAAGCACGCTCGTCCTGGCTCACAGCGCCTACTCCGGCGTCGCGACGATCGTCACGCGCGTGGACGGATTGCCGGAGATCGAGGCGCGGGGAAGCGAGATCAACCAGGTGCTGCTGAATATCCTGCTGAATGCCGTGAATGCCATCGCGTCGTCCCCCATCGGGGACCGGGGGACCATCACCATCTCGTGCCACTCCGACGGGACCCACGTGCACTGCGACATCTCCGATACCGGGCCGGGCGTGCCGGAGGAGATCCGTCACCGCATCTTCGACCCTTTCTTCACGACGAAGCCGGCGGGGGAAGGCCTGGGCCTGGGCCTGAGCCTCAGCTACGAGATCGTGGCCAACCGGCACCACGGCGCGTTGCGGCTCCTGGAGGGTCTTCCCACCACGTTCCGCATCTCGCTGCCCATCCGTCAGCCGCGGGAGGCCAGCGCATGAGTGAAGCGGACCTGGGAGTCCTGGAGGCCTCCACCTGCTCGATGAAGCATTTCGCGGCCCGGGCGCGGGACCGCGGCGAGCAGGGCGGGCTCGTGATACAGCTCGAGGGATACTTCGATGGGGATGCCGCGATGGCCGTCACCGCGCTGATCGTGTCCCTGATCGAGAACTGGAAGGGCTACCCGCAGGTGTCCTTTGACCTGGCCCGGGTGAGCTACATTTCCTCTCTTGGCATCGGGGCGCTCACCTCGGCCCGCTCGGCGGCGCTGCAGAGGGGCCTCCGTTTCTCCGTCGACGACCCGCAACCTGCCGTGTTGAACGTGCTGGAGCTGCTGGGCATGACCACCTACCTTTCCATCCGCACGTCGCGGCGGGAGGAGTGAGCCGAATGCAGCCCGACGAGAGGAGCCGGGAACAGCTCGTGGATTCCCTGCAGCGAAGCGAAGCGCGGCTGCGGGCGCTCGGGGAAGAGTCCCAGGACATGATCCTCGTCCTGGACCCGGCCGGAACGATCCTGGACGTCAACCGCGCCGGGGTGGAGCTGCTGGGCGGCGAGGACCCGTCCGCGCTCGTCGGCCGGCCCGAGCAGGAGCTGTGGTCCAACCCGGCCGACCACGAGGTGTTCATGCGCCTCCTGCGGGAAAACGGGCGCGTGAAGAACTTCGAGGTGATCCTCGTGCGCCGGGACGGCGGGACGGTGTTCGGCCTGCAGAGCGCCACGGTGGTGCGCGGGGCCGGGGGCGAGGTGGCGGAGATCCACAGCATGGTGGTGGACATCACGCCCCGCATTCGGGACGCGCAGGCGCTGTGGAAGGCGAATATCCAGCTCGCGGAGGCCAACCAGAGGCTGAAGGAGTCCCAGGCGATGATGGTCCAGCAGGAAAAGCTGGCCAGCATCGGCCAGCTCGCGGCCGGCATCGCCCACGAGATCAACAACCCGTTGGGGTTCCTGAAGAGCAATTACTCCACCCTGCGGCGCTACCTGCAGCGGGTGGAGGAGTTCCTCTCCGCGGTCGTGGGCCGGGACAGCGAGGGGCTCGCCCGGGCGCAGGAGGAATACCGCATCGGCCACATCCTCGGGGAGCTGGGGCTGATCCTGGAGGATTGCGACACCGGCTTCCGCCGCATCGCGCAGATCGTGCTGACGCTCCGCAACTTCTCCCGGATCGACTCGGAGGCGGCGCGGGCGCCATTCGACATCAACGCCGGCATCCAGAGCGCGCTCACGGTGGCCCACAACGAGGTGGCCTTCGTGGCCGAGGTGGCCCTGGACCTGGGGAAGGTCCCGTTGGTGGAATGCGTGGGCGGGGAGATCCTTCAGGTCTTCCTCAACATTCTCATCAACGCCGCGCAGGCCATCAAGTCTCAGCAGCGTTCCTGCCCCGGGAAGATCACCATTCGCAGCGGCACGGACAACGGCAGGGTCTGGGCGGAGGTCGAGGACGACGGTCCCGGCATCCCCGCGGACATCCAGTCCCGGATCTTCGACCCGTTCTTCACGACGAAGCCCGTGGGGCAGGGCACCGGGCTGGGGCTCAGCATCTCCTACGACATCATCGTCCAGCACCACGGCGGCTCTCTCACCGTGCGAAGCGCGCCCGGCCAGGGTTCCTGTTTCCGGATCGAGCTGCCGCTCCTCCCGCCCCGGCGTTCCGCCGACTGAGGGCCGAACAAAAGGCGCGGGCGGGGAGCCGGCGCTTTCGAGAACCTCGCGCCACCGGTCCCGCCCGCGTTTGAGGAGGCTGCTACTTTTTCTTTCTCGTGTCGATGTCGTCGGGGTACGTGATTGCCTCATGTCCCCGTTCCCCCGTGCGGATCCGTACGACGTCCTCCACGGGGTAGATGAAGATGATTCCGTCACCTTCCTTGCCGGTGCGGGCCGCCTTCGTGATGGCCTCCACCGTCTTTTCCACGTTGTGGTCGCTCAGGACGATGTTGAGCTGTATCTTCGGCAACAGGTCCAGCTTGTACGTCGTCCCGCGCCACGACATGTCGACCCCTCCCTGACGACCGTGTCCGCGGATCTCCAGGACGTTCATCCCGACGATTCCGATCTCGTGCAGGGCGTGCTTGACGTCGTCCAGCGCGTCCTCGCGAATGATCGCTTCTATCTTCTTTGTCATCGTTGCTCTCCCTCCTTTCCCTTGCTTCCCTTATCGGGGAATCCGGGGTGACTGGCGGGGTATCGCGCTGCCATGCATGTGCATGTCAACCGTGGAGTAGCCAAGCGCGCCCATCTCCGGCATGTCCAGCCCCGTCAACTCGTGTGCCGGCTCGCTGCGCAAGAGGCCGAGACCCTTGAGCAGCAGGAAGAACAAGTACGACAGCCCCCCTACCACCACCGCAATGGCGGCCACTTCGCACAACTGCGCGATGATCTGTGTCCATCCTCCGAAGAGGATTCCCGTGACCGGTCCGTCGACCCCGTTCCATCCCGCGGAGCTGGCGCCGGCATCAGAGAAGATACCGACCGAGATCAGGCCCCAGATCCCGTTGAAGAAGTGGACAGGCACCGCGCCTACGGGGTCATCCACGTGGATCCTCTCCAGCAGGAACGACGCGAGGCATACGATCACGCCCGCGATCAGCCCGATGAACACCGCGCCGGTGGCGTTGACGAACGCACACGGCGAGGTGATCGCGACGAGGCCGGCGAGAATGCCGTTCACCGAAAGGCCCGGATCCGGCTTCTTTGTAGGCCCGAACCACCACATGTACATCATTGCCGCGAAACCGCCGGCACCGCCCGCCAGGAGCGTGTTCACCGCCGCGTTGGACGCGAGGTTCTGACCCGAGCCAACGAACTGCAGGGACGAGCCCGGGTTGAACCCGAACCATCCGAAGAACAGGATGATCGTTCCCAGGACTCCCATGGGGATGTTGTGGCCCGGCATGGCGTTGGCGCTGCCGTCCGGATTGAAGCGGCCGATCCGCGGTCCGATGACGAGCGTGCCGGCAAAGGCCACGGCGCCTCCGATCATGTGCACCACGCCCGACCCGGCGAAGTCTACCGCGCCGTTTCCGAATCCGGCCGTCCGGCCGAGGTTGGCGAGCCAGCCGCCGCCCCACACCCAGCCGCCGACCAGCGGGTAGATGACCATACTCACCCAGAAGCCCATCAGCACGAAGCCGGTGAACTTCAGGCGCTCCGCCATTGCGCCCGTCGGGATCGTGGCGGCGGTGTCCATGAACACCATCTGGAACAGGAAGAATGCAAGGATGCCGCTCACGTTCCGCACGCCGTTGGTAAGCAGGAACCCATCACCGCCGAGGATACCCCCCTGATCACCGAACTTGATCAGCCAGTGATTGAGGTGCCCCGTCAGGTCACCCAGGGAGCCCGGCGCAAAGGAGTTCGCGGCGATCTTTCCTATTGCCGGGAACGTGGTGTTCACCCCGCCGAACTGGAAGGCGAAGCCTACCAGCCAGTATCCCAGTGCGCCGATGCAGAACACCATCATGTTCATCATCATCGTATGCGCCACGTTCTTCGACCGGGTGAATCCCGTCTCCACCAGGGCGAACCCTGCCTGCATGAAGAACACGAGGAAGCCGGTAATGAACGTCCACATGATGTTCGTAGCCGTGGCCAGATCCGACGTCGTGGGGCCATTGCTCTGCGCCTGGGCAATGCCGTTCACGACGAACATCAGCACCATGGCGATGCTCGGGATGATCAGCTTCCGAAGAAAACCTTTTCGCATCGTTACCTCCTGTCATTCCCGCTTCGGCGGGGATGGCACTGGCTATGCAAAAGCCGTGCCAGTGCAGGAGCGCCGCGGTTTGGCCTTTTTCCTTGGATTTCAAGGGAGGCCGCAGATTTGGAATGAGAGTGAAAGATACCTGCTGGTAGCCATGATTGCCATTTCCTACAACTGCGTAACAATTGACGAATCGGCTCTCCTCGTCCAGTTCGAGGAACCTGAGGATTATCCGCGGCTTCAGCGCGTCCGCGGTCGTCTCCTTGAAATGGCCCTTTTCTTGCAAGGAGAGCAACGTGCAAGGAGAGAAATGTGGGTGTCGAACTGGTGATCCTCGTGGCAATCGTCGTGCTGGCGCCGCTCCTGTTTCCCAAGGTCAGTGAGAACCTGGAGGCGTTTCTCTTCGCGGCCGGGCTGCTTGCGGCAACGCTCACTTCTTCCTGGAGCCTGCGCCTGCTCCGTGACGCGCTCGTCGGCCCGCTCACCATCACGGGCGCCGTGCTGGGCGCGAGCTTTCTTTTCTACTTGTTGCAGCGGCCCCTGGAGGCGGGCGTCTCCCGTCTTCGGGCGCGCCTTGGTTTGAGGCCTCTCGTGTTCGCTCTCGTCGCCGTCGTGGGGCTGCTTTCCAGTTTCGTGACGGCCATTGTCGCGTCCCTGGTCATGGTAGAAGCGGTGGAGCGGCTGAAGCTCGACGCCCGCAACGAGCGCCTCGTGGCCGTGCTCGCCTGTTTCGCCATCGGCCTGGGAGCCGCGCTTACTCCGTTCGGGGAACCGCTGGCCGCCGTGGCAATCAGCAAGCTGTCCGGCGAGCCCTACCGGGCGGGCACCTGGTTCCTTCTACGGACGTTGTGGCCGTTCGTGATCCCCGGCGTCCTGGTGTCGAGCCTCCTGAGCGTGGTTCTCCTGCGTCGTGACGGCGCGGCGGCGGTGCCGGAAGGGCCGGACGAGCGGGAGACTCCGGTGTCGGTTCTCCTGCGCACGGGCAAGGTCTATATCTTCGTCGTAGGGCTGATCCTCCTTGGGGCGGCGTTCACTCCGGTGGTGGACCGCTTCGTCGGCTCCACGTCCTACCTGGCGCTGTTCTGGGCGAACATCACGTCGGCATTCCTGGACAACGCCACGCTCACGGCCGCCGAGATTGTCCCTGCCATGTCACAGAAGCAAATCGTCGCCAGCCTGATGGGGCTGCTGATCGCCGGTGGCATGCTCGTCCCCGGAAACATTCCCAACATAGTCGCCGCGGGCCGATTGAAGATCGACAGCCGGGCCTGGGCGCGGATCGGCATTCCGGTCGGGATGGCAATGATGGTCGTCATGTTCGCGGTGCTGGCGGCGCGGGCCTGACATGAGCACCGCGCAACGGCGCCGACCGGTTTCGCGCAAGCCGTTGGAGGGGCGGCAGCCGTCGGGCGTCGGCGCCGAGCTTTCCCTCCTGTTGGAGATCAGCCAGATCCTGGATTCCAGCCTGGACCTGCGCGCGGTCGCCGGGCCCGTCCTTCAGCGTCTTGCCCGTTCGCGCGGCGCCGATTCCGCCGCGCTGACCCTGCTGAGCCGCCACACCGGGGAGATCGTCGTGGAGGCGGCCCATGGCCTTTCCGCCGGGCAGAAAGCGCGGGGCCGCTACCGCGTCGGCGAGGGGGTAACGGGGCTCGTCATCCAGGAGGGCGAGCGTGCCATCGTGGCACGCACCTCCGAGGACCCGCGCTTCCTGGATCGCACCGGCGCCCGCCGTGCGCGCGGCCGCGACTCGAGCTTCATCTGCGTCCCCATCATGAAGGGCCGGGAGGTGTTGGGCGCGCTCAGCATCGATCGCCCGGTGGCGGAGGCGGCCGTGCTCCTCGAGGAGGCGCGGATTCTCGCCGTTGTGGGGACGCTCATCGCGCAGGCGGTAAAGCTCCGGCAGGCGGCGCGGGAGGAGCAGGAACGCCTCCGCCAGGACAACCAACGGCTGCAGGACGAGCTGGAGGACGGCCACCGGCCGGCCGGCATCGTGGGAAGCTCTCCCGAGATGCGCGCGGTCTACCGCCTCGTTTCCCAGGTCAGCCGCAGCGACGCTACCGTGCTGCTGCGCGGAGAGAACGGCACCGGCAAGGAACTGGCGGCGCGAGCCATTCACTCCCAGAGCCCGCGAAGGGAACGTCCGTTCGTCACGGTGAGCTGCGCGGCGTTGTCGGAAGGGCTCATCGGCAGCGAGCTGTTCGGACACGAGAAGGGCGCGTTCACGGGCGCCGTGACCGCGAAGAAGGGACGGTTCGAGCTGGCCGACGGCGGCACCTTGTTCCTCGATGAAGTGGGGGACCTTTCGCCCGCGGTCCAGGTGACGCTGCTGCGCGTGCTGCAGGAGCGTGAGTTTGAGCGCGTAGGCGGGAGCGCCACGATCCGCACGAACGTGCGCGTGATCGCGTCCACCAGCCGGCCCCTGGAGGCGCTCACGGAGTCCGGGCAGTTTCGCCTGGACCTGTACTACCGTCTCGCCGTGTTCCCGATCCACCTTCCTCCGCTGCGCGAGCGGCGGACCGACATCCTGCTCCTGGCCGACCACTTCGTGGAGAGAGCCTGCCAGCGGAGCGGGAAGACGGTCCGCCGTATCTCGACTCCCGCCATTGACCTGCTCATGAGCTACGACTGGCCGGGGAACGTTCGGGAACTGGAGAACTGCATTGAGCGTGCGGTCCTGCTCAGTGATGACGAGGTGATCCACGGACACCATCTGCCCCCCCCGCTGCGCACCCGGGCGCCCGGCATGGCTGCCCGCCTTCCGCTGGCGGACGAGCTGGCGAATGTCGAACAGGAGCTGCTGGTGGAGGCACTGAAGTACACCCGCGGGAACGTGACGGCCGCGGCCGCCACCCTGGGCGTGACGACGCGGGTGTTTCGTCTGCGAATCCGCCGCTACCAGATCCCGCCGCGGCGTTTCCGCTGAGCGCGCCCGGGGCCCGAGGCGCCGCTCCCGCATGTACACGCGCGCGGCCCCGGCATATGCTCAGCGGCCATGAGACACGCCGTGATCATGGCCGGCGGCGCCGGCACCCGGCTGTGGCCCATGAGCCGCGCCACCCTGCCCAAACAGCTCCTGCCTCTCGTGCGGGGGCACAGCCTGCTGGAGCTTGCCTTTGACCGACTGGAAGGCCTCATCCCCGCCGACCGCCGCTGGATATGCGCCTCCGAGGCGCACCGCGGCGCCGTCACGGCGGCGCTTCCCCGGTTCTCCCGTGACCGCTACCTCGGGGAGCCGGAGGGGCGGGACACGCTCGCGGCGCTCGCCGTGTCCTCCGCGGTGATCGCCCGCGCCGATGCGGATGCCACGCTGATCGTCCTTACCGCCGACCACCTGATCGAGCCCGTGGATGCATTCCGGGAGACGGCCTCCCGGGCGCTGGACATGGCGGAGTCCGGCCCCGGGGTGCTCGTGACATTCGGCGTGACCCCGGCGTACGCCGCTACCGGGTACGGGTACCTGCGGCTGGGAGGCCCATTTGCGTCCGGCGGCAGGATCGTGGAGGAGTTCCGCGAGAAGCCGGACCCGGTGACCGCCGAGGCGTGGCTGAACGAAGGCCCGGACCGCTACCTGTGGAACAGCGGCATGTTCGTCTGGCGCGCCTCGGCCTTCCTGGACTGCGTGCGCCGCTATGAACCCTCGGTGGCCGATGGAGCCCGCCGGATCGCGGAGGCGTGGGGGACGCCGGGGGAGGCCGACGCGTGGGGCGACGTCTACCCGGCCCTTCACAGGATCAGCGTGGACTTCGGCGTCATGGAGAAAGCCTCCCGGGATCCCGCCGTGCGCGTGGCCGCCATTCCGCTTTCCTTGTCGTGGAAGGACATCGGCTCCTGGCCCGAGTTCGCCGAGACCTGCGCCATCGATGCGTCGGGCAATTCCCTGGCCGCGGAAACCTGCCTCGTGCTGGATACCCGGGACTCCCTGCTCGTCTCCAGCGATCCGCGCCACCTCGTGGCCGTGCTGGGATGCGACGAGCTGGTGGTGGTGCACACGCCGAGCGTGACGCTCGTCTGCCGCAAGGACCGGGCCGACGAGCTGAAGAAGCTCTACGGCCTGGCAGTGGAGAGGTTCGGGCCGCAGTTCACCTGAGCGCGTGTGACCGCCGCCCGGCGCCGGGTCCGCGTCCCGGGGTCAACGCGCTGCCGGCACGCCGGCCTTGAACAGCACGGCAACTGGCGCGCGGGCCGCGATGGAGTAGGGCAGGCCCGCCGGCACCAGGGCGCAGCCGCCCCGAGGAATGGTCAGCGTCCGCCCCGCCGCGATGAGGGAGGCGGTCCCCTCCACGGCGATGATGGTGTCCGTCCCGTGGTCACGGCCTCCGGAGTAGGGGACCCCGAGGGAAACCTCGATGCGCTCCAGCGCGAACTCCTCCGCCGGCGTCTCGTACTCCCGGCTCGTCTCCGAGGTGGAGCGCCCTTCCAGGATCGGCGGCCTGCCGTCATGGAAGGTCAGCGTGGCAAGCAACTGCGGCACGTCGACGTGCTTCGGCGTCAGGCCCCCGCGCAGCACGTTGTCCGAGTTGGCCATCAGCTCCACGTCCGCGCCTTCCAGGTAGGCGTGCAGGGTGCCGGCCGGCTGGTAGGTGCCCTGCCCCGGGCGCAGGCGCACGAGGTTCAGAAGAAACAGAGAGAAGATACCCCGGTCACGATGAGCGCCGGGCAGCGGGAACGTTCGAGCCGCGCGCAGTGCCCAGAATCCAGGGGCGTCCTTTCCGAGTCGGCCGCCGGCTTCCTCGGATTGCAGCCTCGCCACCAGGGGCTCCAGTACCGCGTCCACCTCCGCCTGCGGCATGGTCATGAGACGCGCGTACAGGTCCCGAAGCAGCGCGGTCCGGGCCGCCGGTTCCTCGGCACCCCGCAACGAGCCGGCCAGCTCGTTTCCCAGCGCGGCGAGCTCGGGCTCCGCGGAAAGGACCTCCGCCATCTCGTCCAGGGGCCGGAAGCCGTGCAGCATCCAGAACTCGGTCAACGCGACGTGGACCTCCGGCTTGTGGTTCTCATCGCGATACAGGCGCTGGGGGGCGTCCAGCGGGATGCCGGCCGCGTTCTCCCGCGCAAACCCTTCCTCCGCCTGGGCCCGGGAAGGGTGAGCCTGGATGGAGGCCATGTCCCTCACGTCCAGCACCTTGAAAAGGTACGGGAGCCGACCGGCGTACTTCAGGGCGGCGTCCGCGCCGAGCGTGAGCCAGGGGTCTGCCGCGATGAGCCGGTCCAGCGTCAGTCGCGTGCCGTCGATCTCCACCTGGGCGAGCCCGCGCGGATGCGCGCCCAGCCACAACTCGGCAAACGGCTGCCGCGCCGCGTTGTCCAGACCCAGCAGGCCGGGAATGACCTCGTAACCGCCCCACGCGTAATGCTGGGGCACGCCGAACAGGGAAAGGGGCCGAGGCGCGCTGCGGTAGGCGGACAACGCCATGCGGTCAGCGGCATCCCGCGCCATGTGCCGCAGGACGCCGTCCGCCGAAACGCCTTTGCTCAGCAGCTCGTTGGCGCGGTCCGCGGAGTCCGAGAGCGCGTAGAAGCGCATCTCGGGAGCGTTGCCGGAGGGTCGGAAGTGGATGACATCCGCGGAGGCAAACCGCACGCGCACGCCGTCCACCCAGTTGATGCGCTGCACCTCCGCGAATCCTTCTTCCGGGGAGAAGTATCGACCGATGGCCGCGTGGATACTGCTGAGCTGCTCCGCCAGCGGGGACGTGGACTCCAGGCTCTCGGAGGTTCCGTCTTCCCGGATCACCGTGATGCCGGCCGGCGCAAACGAGGCTTCCCGGACCTGCGGCGGCGTCAGCCACCGCATGATCTCCGCGGCGGCGGTCATCGGGAAGTCCCGCATGACCGCGGTGCGTCCCGCCCGGCGCGGAAGGTCGGCTTCCGTGGCCGGCGAAGACAGCGCGCACAACAGCGGCAGGACCGCGTCCCGGGTGGGAAGCGCCGGCAACGACCCGCCGCCGGGCACGCGAAGCGGCGCGGCCGTGAGGAACCCGCCGTTTCCTTCCCAGCCGACCTCCTTCAGAGAGGCCACGACATAGGGCGAGCCGATCTTCGTCTTCACGAGCTCGACTCCCGATGACGCGCACCACTGGTCCACCGCGTCGGTGACGCTGACGGGCACCGCCGCGTGGTGTACCCCCAGGTACCGCGCCGCGAGGAGCCCGAGGAGGTCCCCCGGGACGAACCGGATGCGGCCCGCGTCCACGCGGAAGAACAGGGGTCGGTCGCTGTCTCCATCCGTGGAAACCACTGCCGACAACCCATCCCCGCCGTGGGAGTCCACGAGGGCCTGGACCGCTTCCACGATCTTCTCGTCCACGGCCTCGGTGTCCACCGGCACGAACGTGTCCGTGCGCCCGGCCGTCACGACCCGCGCGCCCAGCTCGCGAAGGATGCGGGCCACAAGGTCGCGGCCGACCGCCGAGTGCTCCCACACCAGCACGCCCTTGCCGCTCAGCAGCTCCGACGGAAACGCTTCCCGGTAGCGGCGCACGTAGTCCTCCGCGGCCTCGGGGTCCTCCGCCGGGGGCTCGACGCGGGACCCGGTGCGGATCATTCCCCGCTCATCGAAGATGCTCTGATCCACGGTGCGGGCATACTCCG
>DASRZR010000168.1:0-2667 GCA_035686185.1 Spirochaetia bacterium
CCTGCCCACGATCTCGCCCCGGGGCTTATCGATGGCCCGGCAGTACGAGTCGTTGGCCACCTCGTAGGTATACGAGCGGTCGATCATCGTGATCAGGTCCCGTGAGATGTTGATCAGGTCATGGTCCCGCGCGGCCATGACCAAAGTATAGCGGCCGACAACCGGTTTGCACAGCGGACCTTCGGTCCCCATGGCGGGGGGGAACGCCCGGAGCGACGTTTTCGTTGGCCTACGAACGGGCCGCTGACTATACTCACCCCATGGAGATTCAATATGTGCTGCTCGCGGTGCTGGCCGCGGGCGTCCTGGCGCTGCTGTACGCGCTGAGCCGGGCCCGGTGGATCGTGCGCCAGCCGGCCGGCGGGGAAACGCTCACGCGGATCAGCGGCTACATCTCCCAGGGAGCCATGACGTTTCTCGGCCGGGAGTACCGGGCCCTCGTCCCGTTCGTCGTGGCGGCCGGCGGGTTCCTTGCCGCCATGAACTGGGGGCGCCTCAGCTTCCAGGGCCTGTCCTTTGCCTTCGGCGCCGGCTGCTCGGCGCTGGCCGGGTACGTCGGGATGAAGGTGGCCACGGCCGCCAACGTCAGGACGACGCACGCGGCGCAGTCCGGCATGGCCGCCGCGCTCCGCGTGGCGTTCGTCGGCGGGAGCGTTATGGGGTTCTCCGTGGTCGGGTTCGGATTGCTGGGCGTGTGCGCGGTGATCCTCCTCACCGTGGCATCCCTGGGAACGGGCATGGCGGTGCTGCAGGACGTGGCAACGCCTCTGCTCACCGGGTTCGCGCTGGGGGCCTCCTCCATCGCGCTGTTCATGCGCGTGGGCGGCGGAATCTACACGAAAGCGGCGGACATCGGCGCGGACCTCGTCGGCAAGCTGGAAGCGGGCATCCCGGAGGACGATCCGCGCAACCCCGCCACGATCGCGGACAACGTCGGAGACAACGTGGGGGACGTGGCCGGCATGGGCGCGGACCTGTTCGAGTCCTACGTGGGCGCGCTCGTCGGCAGCATGATCCTGGGAAGCGCCGCGGCCGGCACGGAGCTGGCGCGCCTGAAGCTCGCCGGCCTTCCGCTGATCCTCGGCGGCATCGGGCTCCTGGCATCCGTGGCAGGCTCGTTCCTCGTGCGCGTGGGCCGGCGCGGCTCGCCGCAGCGGGCGCTGAACACCGGCACCTTCGGCGCGGCCGTGCTCGCCGCGGTCCTGGGCTACCCCGCCACGCTCCTGATGGTCGGCTCCGACCGCACGCAGTCCGGCGCCGGGGTGGCGGAGATCTTCCTCACGTTCATCCTCGGGCTGGCCGGGGGAACGCTCATCGGCATACTCACCGAGTACTTCACCGGCACGGGCCGGCGCCCCGTGCAGGCCATCGTGCGCGCCTCCGAGACCGGACCCGCGACGACGATCATCACCGGGCTGGGCGTGGGGATGCTTTCCAGCATGCCCGTGGTCATCGTCCTGGGCGCCGCCCTGCTGGGCAGCTTCTCGCTGGCCGGTCTCTACGGCGTGGGCGTGGCCGCGCTGGGAATGCTTGCCACGCTGGGCATCCAGCTTGCGGTGGACGCCTACGGCCCCATCGCCGACAATGCCGGCGGAATCGCGGAGATGGCGGAGCTGGCGCCGGAGGTCCGGCATATCACCGACCGCCTGGACGCGGTGGGCAACACCACGGCGGCCATCGGCAAGGGATTCGCCGTGGGCTCCGCCACGCTGGCAGCCGTCAGCCTGTTCTCCGCGTTCAAGGAGCAGGCCGGCGCCCACGTCATCGACATCGCGGACATCCACGTGCTCACGGGCATCTTCCTCGGCGCGGGCATCCCGTTCCTGTTCTCTTCCATGGCTATTGGTGCAATCGGCCGGGCCGCCTTTGCCATGATCCAGGAGGTGCGCCGGCAGTTCCGCGAGCGGCCGGGCATCCTCACGGAATCGGAGAGCCCGGACTACAACCGCTGCATCGACATCAGCACGCGGTCCGCCCTGCGGGAGATGATCCTGCCCGGGCTCACCGCGCTGCTCTCTCCGCTGCTGGTGGGGTTCCTCGGAGGCACGCAGATGCTCATCGGGCTCCTGGCCGGGGTCACCTCCAGCGGGCTCATCCTGGACGTGTTCATGGCGAACTCAGGAGGGGCCTGGGACAACGCCAAGAAGATGATCGAGTCCCGGGCCACCAACGGCAAGGGATCCGAGGCGCACCGCGCTGCCGTGGTGGGAGACACGGTGGGAGACCCGTTCAAGGACACCGCGGGGCCTTCCATCAACATCCTGATCAAGACGATGAGCGTCATCTCGCTCGTCATCGCCCCGATGCTCCGCCAGTACGGGGGAGGCTGACATGGAATACGCCAACCGGCTCTACGTGATCGTGCATCCGACCTCGGCGCTCATCGGCTCGCAGTACACCCCGGAGCAGCTCGCGCGCCACTACACGGTGGGCCCCACGCGGCACTACCGCGGGAAGGTGATCTTCGCGGAGGTGGACGTGGCCTTCCGTCACCCGTACTTCCGGATCGAGGAAGCCATCGCGGAGCTGAAGCCCCACGAGGACGGCCGGCCCAAGGCCACGAAGTTCATCTCCTGCTACCGGGTGCTGGAACACATCGAACTCTCCGCACTGAAGAGCCTCTACCTCACCTCGGAGGAAGGACACTGCCTGGAGCTGGAGCCCCGG
>DASRZR010000169.1:0-10536 GCA_035686185.1 Spirochaetia bacterium
GACCAGATCGTATCGGTCCCAGTCGACAATGCGCATGCAGTGATCGAGGAATGGCTGGCACATGCCGGCCACGCGCTGGACCGGCCCGGTGAGCTCCGCGGGCATGGATCGGGCAAAGACCTCCCGAAGGTAGCCGGCATCGTCCGGCGGCGTATGAGAGAACAGGCATCGCGAGAACAGCCACTCTCCGGTGAACGCTTCTCCGGCGGACAGGCCGATCCACGAGTACAGGTCGAGGCCGATCCACGAGGCGAACAGGAGATTCAGGTAGGCGATGTCGCAGGGTGTGCCCTCCGCGCGGAGCTGAGCCTGCATCGTGCTCACGCCGATCTGCGGAGAATCGAGAGCGCCAAAGGGCATGACGACAAACAGTACGCCCTTCATACGGTGTTCTCGCTATTGAGCTGTCAGTCAGTTCCGCGTGGACTTGAACATTCTGGCAATCTCAACTGCTTTGAATGTATTGACTATATCATGGCATTCGCCAAGCGCAACAAATTTCTCCATAGAGCCAAATCTGATATATCAGTACTAGTCTCTTCCTAGGTGCTTGCGGGGGCTGGACTGGTGGGGATTGGTGGCGTGGGAGCGCCGAGGGCTATACCGGCAGCTTCACGTCGTAGCGAACGGCGAGCATGCGCACGGCAAAGACCACGCCGGCGCTGAGGGACAGGGAGACGACCTGCGGCAGCCCGCTCCACGCCAGCAGCACGTACATGACGCAGCCGGCCAGGCTGCACGTGGCGTAGAGCTGGGACTTCTTGAACACGCTGGGCACCTGGTTCCCGACGATGTCCCGGATGACCCCGCCAAAGCATCCGGTGACGACGCCCATCAGGACGGAGATGAAGTAGTTGCCGGGGTACACCTCGAGGGAATACTCGGCGCCCAGCACGCTGAACAGCCCGACTCCCAGCGCATCGAAGACGGTGACCACCATCACCAGCGCCTTGTTGTGCTTGCTGCGGATCTGCTTCAGGATCAGCACGGAAATCAGGGACAGGATCAGGATGGCCGCATCGTAGGGCCAGTTCTGGATCCAGAACAGCGGATGGCGCTGGAGGAAGAGATCCCGGACGGTCCCGCCTCCAAAGGCGGTGATCATCGCCAGCGAATAGACGCCGACGATGTCCATCTTCAGCCGGCGCGCCTCGAAGATGCCCGTCATGCTGAACGCCAGCACCCCCACAACCTCGATGAGCGTGAGCACGTCCTTGTAGTGCATGGTACAGGGACATCGTAGCCGGAAACGCGCCGGCAATCAAACCGGGGGCTCAGCCCTTCACGGCCCCCTCGGTGAGCCCGCGGATGAGGAAGCGCTGGAACACGAGCGCCAGCGCGACCGGCGGCAGGCTGGCCACCACGCCGGCCGCCGCCATGCGCAGGTAGTCTGTTCCCACCTTCGTGGTGAACTCCCCGATGAGCACCGGCAGCGTGCGGGCCTGCATGGACGTGTAGAGGAACGCGTACAGGTACTCGTTCCAGGACGCGATGAAGCAGAACACCGCCGCGCTCACCAGGCCCGGGGCGGACAGGGGCAGGATGATGCGCAGCAGCGCTCCCAGGCGGGAGGAGCCGTCGATCCGGGCGGCCTCTTCCAGCTCCAGCGGGATGCTGAGGAAAAACCCCCGCATGATCCAGACCACCAGCGGGAGGATGAACGTGACGTCCACGAGGATCAGCCCGACCTGGGTGTCCAGCAGCCCGAGGTGCTTCAGGATGAAGTAGCCGGGGATGACGATGGCGATCGGCGGCATCATGTAGCTGCTCATGAGCAGGAGCAGGGATGCCTTGCGGCCGGGGAAGCTGAGCCGGGCCACCGCGTACGCGGTGAACACCCCGAAGAACATGCAGGCCGCCATGGAAGAGAACGTGATCTCAATGGAGTTCAGCAGGGACCGGGAGAAGAAGCTCATGCCCTGGCTGAGCGCGCTCTGCCCGTCATCGAAGAGGCTGCGGTAGTTGTCCAGCGTCGGGTGCGGGGGGATCCACCGCAGCGGCACGGAGAGCAGATCGATCTTCGTGGAGATCGACGAGACGATGAGCCACGCGTACGGCGCGAGGACCCACACCGCGATGGCAATCACCCCGATGGCCAGCAGCGCGCCAGAGACCGTGCGTCGGAATGCAGGCATGCCGGCCTCCTTACTCGACCGTGGCCCGGTAGGCGGACCGTATGTAGAACAGGGACGGCACCAGCAGGGCGAGGGCGGCAAGGTAGGCCATCGCGGCCCCGTACCCGAACCTCAGGCCCTTGAACGTCTGCCAGTAGATCCGCATCGGGATGATGTCCGTGGAGTTGAACGGCCCCCCTCGCGTGACCACGTACACCAGCTCAAAGGTGTGCAGCAGGCTCCAGATCATCTGCAGCAGCGCGCAGATCATGACGATCTGGGCGATCATGGGCAGCGTGATGGCAAAGAAGCGGCGAACGGCCCCGGCGCCGTCCACCACGGCCGCCTCCCGCAGCTCCTTGGGAACGCCCTGCAGGGCCGCCAGCACCAGGATCACGGTGAACGGGGTCTCCTTCCACACGTTGGCAAGGATCAGCGTGGCCATGGCCCAACCCGGCTCCGCGATCCACGGCTTGTACGCGTGCAGCAGGCCGACCTGGGTCAGGAGCGCGTTCAGCGCGCCGTAGTTCGCGTTCAGGATCCAGCTCCACATGGACGCGTTCACGATGGAAGGAAGCGCCCACGGGATGATGATGAGCGCGCGCAGGAGGGAGCGCCCGGGAAAGTCCCGGTTCATCACGAGCGCAATCCCCACGCCCAGCAGGATCTCCAGCACGACGGAGACGCTGCTGAACACCGCCGTCTGCACCACGGCGTTGAGGAAGTAGCGGTCCTGCAGCAGCCGGCCGTAGTTCCGCAGCCCCACGAACCCGTTGTCCTGGGGGCGCGCGAGGTCGTAGTTCAGGAGGCTCAGGACCAGGGAGTAGCAGAAGGGAAAAAGCAGGAACCCGAAGACGATGATCATGGACGGGAGCACCAGCGTGATGCCCAGCCGCCGCGGCTCGTCAATCGTGAGAAATCCAGGGGAACGAAGTCTCATGGGTGCTCCGCGGCGTCCGTCCGGATAAATAGGGGGGCGGGCATGCGCCCGCCCCCTCCTGATCTGCGCGGCCGGCTACGGTTTGCCGGCGTAGTCCTTCAGCAGGTCGGCCATTTCATTCAGCGCCGCCTGCGGTGCCAGCGCCCCGGAGAGCATCTTCTGGGACTCCGTGATCGCGACGTCCACGAAGTTGTTGTACCACGTGAGCACGGAGAGGCCCCGCGCGGTTCCCATCTGCCGGGAGAAATCGGCCCAGTACGGGTACAGCTTCACGAGGTCCTTGTCCGTGTACTGTTCCGTCCAGATGGGCAGGATCCCGATGTCCTGCGCCAGCTTCTTGTTCACGGTCTTGCCGGTCATGTACTCGATGAACTTCCACGCGGCCGCCTTGTTCTTCGAGCCCTTGGGGATGGCGTAGGCCTCGGGCAGCGTGAGCGCCGCGGACACGCCCGCCCTGCCGCCCGGCACGAGCCCGACCTTGATCTGACCCACGACCTTGGACCGGGACGGGTCCTGCGCGTAGGCCATGATACCGGGGATCCCCTGGTTGAGGAACGCCGTGTCACCCTTCAGGAAGATGTTGTTCACCGCTTCCTGGTCATACGTGAGGGACGCCGGGTCCATCACCCCTTCCTTCAGGAACTTCACCATCTCCTGGCAGGCGGCCAGCGTGGCGGGATCCTTGTTGAACAGGAAGGTGCCGCGGTTGTCCACGATCTTTCCGCCGTAGGTGTAGATGTAGAAATGAAGGTCGTTGACGAGCGCCCACTCCGCCTTCCAGAAGCCGGCCATGCCGTACTTCGCGATGCCTTTGCTCATCAGCGTCTTGCTCTGGGAGATCAGCTCGTCCCACGTGCGCGGCGGGGCGGCGATGCCCGCGCGCTTCAGCATATCCGCGTTGTAGAAGAAGAAGCGGGTATCGTTGTTCCACACGATGCCGTAGAGCTTCCCGTCCGCGCCCGTGAACAGGTCCAGGAGCCCCGGGATCATCCCGTTGGTGAATCCCTTCGGCATGTAGGAGTCAAGCGGCTCCACCCACCCGGCGCCGAGCCAGGCGGCCACGTTGCCGTTGTCGAACTCCACCACGTCGTAGGCGCTTCCGCCGCTTGCCATCTCCGCGGTGAGCTTGTTGTTCACGTCATCCCACCCCATCTGGATGAGGTTGACCGTGATCTTCGAGGCGGCCTCGAAGTCCTTCACCCGGGCGGCGAACGACCCGGAGAGGTCGGCCTCGTGCTTCGGGAAGATGACGGTGAGCGACGTCTGTGCGAAGAGGGTCGCACCCGCCAGCAGAAAGACCAGGGAAACGAGAAGCCGGTTCTTCATGGAATCCTCCTTTGCCCCTGAATCGAGCCTGGAATTGCGCGACGCGCAATGACGTTCACGAGATCAGCTCCCGGACGCGTTCATGGCGGAGGAGACGGTTCACCCCTCCCGTCCAGGTGCAGCACAGGGCAGCGGCCGCGCCGGCGTAGCGCAGCGCCGCGTCCTGCCCCATCCCCCGGTGCCGGTTCGCCGCCAGGAACGCGGCCGCGAAGGTGTCCCCGGCACCCGTGGGATCGACGGAAGACACCGGGACCGCCGGGTAGAAGCGTCCGTCCGCATACGCCCCGGCCGCTCCCCGAGTGATGAGCGGGCAGGCGGTACGGGCAGCCAGGCGCCTCCAGGCCTCTTGCACATCCGCGCAGCCGGTGATGGAGAACGCCTCTTCCTCGTTGAAGAAGCACCAGGTGAGCAGCGGCAGCCACTCGTCCAGGCCGCGCCACTGCTCGCGCGGGTCCCACTGGGTAGTGACGGACGTGGTAAGGCCCGCCTCCCGCGCGGCGGCAAGCACCTCCCGCACACGAGGCAGGAACCGGGTGAGCGGGTACAGGCCGGCCAGGTGCAGGTGACCGAAGCGGCCCATCTCCCGCAGGATCACTTCCGTCTCCTCCACCAGGGAAAGCGTCCCCGGGTACGTGACCTGCGTGCGCGCGGACTCAAGCACCAGGTTCGCCGTCACGCCTGTGGGGCACTCCGCGGTGAACCGCAGGAGGTCCAGCCCCACGCCCGCCTCCGCGAGCTCCCGGGCCATCAGTCGCCCGAACGGGTCCTCCCCCAGGAGACCGGCGTACTCACACTCCCCGCCCAGCAGCGCGTAGGCGGCGGCGCTGATGGTCGTGGAACCGCCCACCGCGGGTGAGAAGCCGGTGCAGGTCACCTCCCGGTCCGCCTGGGGAAATGAGGCCAGGCCGGTGAACTGCAGGTCGATGTTCCCGTCTCCGGCAAAGAGCGCCTTCATGCGCGCACCCCTGCCGGGCGCCCCGCCGGCGCGCAGGCGCCGAGGTAGCGCTCCAGGCTTGCGCGGATGGACTGGTGCAGAAGCTCTGACGGCGTCTGCGCGCCGGCCGGCAGGTCGGGCATGAGGCCCAGGTGAGGCAGGTACTGGCTGACAAGCTGCGCAGGGATCCGCACCCGGCCGAGGTTCTCCCACAGCGTCCGCACGGCCTGCTTCACGGAGGCGTGGTTCCAGTAGTAGCGCATGCGGTCAGAGTAGCCGTATGCCATCCAGAACGACAGGGACGCATCCTGCGGGTAATAGCCTTTCCAGTGGCGCGGATCTCTTCTCATCGCCTCCCGCACCGTGGCGCGCAGCCGGGACGCCGCCTCTCCGAGAAGCTCTTCCTCTATCGAGGCCAGGCCGAAAAGCGCCTCCCGCAGCGTGAACGTAAGCTCCGGACCCACCTTGAGAATGGCAAACCCATCCTCCACCATTTCCCGAAGCGCCGCGGATGACTGGTAGTCCGTGGAGTGGCACTCGAAGCACAGGCCGGGATGCGCGGCAATGGCGCGGGAGAGGTCGGCGGCGCTCTCCCGGGAGTACGGGTACACCGTCCCGTGGTCGAACTCGACGCCGGGCTGCACGACCACGGCCGCCACGCGTTCCCACGCGGCGTCGAGCCCTGCCTCGTGAAAGAGGCGTCGATGAACCTCCACGGTCTGGTGGAAATCCGCCGCGCGCGTGGGGACCGGAGCCCCCGCTGCCGCCGACTCTCCACCCGGCACCGGGACCTCCGTTCCAATCACGTACGCCGGAAGGGGCGGCAAGCCGGAGTGGTCGAGCGTCCGCCACTCCTCCTCGCACGCGGCGCACAGCGCCACGGCGCGCCGGGCCGCGATCTCCGGCGCAAGCGCCGGTCCTTCCCCGGCCAGCGGCATGCTCGCATCGAGATGGATCTTGCGGGCGCCGGCCCGGATGAAACGGCGGACAAGGACCTCCGCCTCCGCCATTGCGGCGGACGGTTCCAGGTCCCGCCACGGGTACGGCCCGAGATGGTCGCCGCCGAACACGGCCGCGGACGGATCTGCGCCGCTGCGCTCACAGAGGCTGGCAAGGGAGGCGGCAAACTCTTCCGGGGTGAGCCCCGTGTAGCCGCCATGCTGGTTCACCTGGTTTGCCGTTGCCTCCACGAGCAGCGGCGCCCCCGCGCGCGCGGCCAGGTCAACGGCCGCCTGCAGGACATCGGGATGAGCGCTGCACACCGAGCAGAGTCCGGCCGCTTTGCCCGCGGACCGATCCTCCCCCAGCCGGGCCAGCGCGTCGGTCACGCGCGCGCTCCCCGCGGGTGGATGCGAACGCCCTGCACCACCCTGTTGATGACACCACGCGGAGACGGGTTGTCGGGCTGGAGCCCGGCTCCCAGGGAGATGAACAGCCCCAGGAGCTGGCCGGTCACTGCCACGAGGGGCGCCTTCACGGAGTCCGTCACCGGAGCCTCTCCGTAGTCAAAGCTGGCGTCCGCGAGGTCCGCGGCGCCGGGCGGCAGGCGTGCCTCTCCTCCGGTGATCACCACGATCTTGCGGCCGATCCCTTTCTGGCGGATCTCGCGCAGGAGATCCACTTCGTAGGCACGGCGGCACGGATCGTGAGACAGCGCCACAGCGATCATGCTGCTGGAGTCGACGGCCGCCATGAATCCGTGACGGAACCCCAGGGTATCCTCCGCCTTGGCCACGACGAGCCCGGCGCTCATTTCCTGCACCTTCAGGTGCGCTTCCAGGGCGCCGCCGACGAACGGCCGGGAGGCGAGATAGAACAGCCGGCCCGGCCGGGTCTCCGCGAGCGTCCGCGCCAGGCTGGATCCCTCCGCCAGGAGCCGCTCCCCGCCGGAGATGAGCCCTTCCACCGCGGCGACATAGGCTTCCGGCGCGCCCAGGAACCCGAGCGCATAAGCGGCGATGGTCAGGGAGGTGAACGACGATGTCATCGCCAGGCCGCGATCATTGGTTTCCGGAGGCAGCAGCAGCCGGTATCCGAGCGGCCCCTCGGCGACTGCCAGCCGGGCCAGCTCGCCGTCCGGGTTGCAGGTAATGACCAGTTGCTTCACCAGGCCCCGGCGCGTTTCCCCGGCCAGACGATAAACCGCGTTGCCCTCCGGGCTGTCCCCTGACCTGGCGAGTGACACCAGCAGGAACGCCTCCCGCGGGAACGACGAATCGGGGTCCATGAGCACTTCCGTGGACGGGATGGCTTCCGCTACCCGGAAGGTGCCGCGCAGAAGCGGCGCCACGCTGGCAGCCGCGTAGTACGAGCTGCCGGCACCGGTCAGGAGCACGCGGTCCGTGGAACCGAGAAAGCCGGTGAGGTCCTGGAAGGCGCCCGAAACGATGGCCGCGGTCTTTCTCCACACCGCGGGCTGCCGCGCCATTTCCGAGACCGTGTGAACGCAGCCGAGTGCTTCCTGTTGAGTGGCAGGCCTGCTGATCAGCTCCTGGAGAGCATTCATGGCTTTTTCCATCCCCGATAGTGTACCCGGTTTCACTCATAAGTCAACACAAATATGTTCATTTGTGACTGATTTTTTCTCACAATTAGCTCATTCAATCATCGCTTCAAATCGGATCCCTGCTGGTGTATGATGAGCCGCCCATGACAAGGGAAGAGCGATTCGAGAGGATCAGCAGCGAGCTTGCCCGCAAGGGAAGCGTGGACGGAGACGAGCTGGCGGCGTTCCTGGGCGCCTCGCGGGCCACCGTCCGGCGGGACCTTGACGAGATGCAGAGGCGCGGCCTGCTCCGACGCACCCATGGCGGAGCGGCGATGGTGGAAGGCCGCGATGAGCTTCCGTTCCAGTCGAAGCTCTCAGTTTTCCTTCCCGAGAAGCGCGCCATCGCCGCGGCTGCCGCCTCTCTCATCGAGGATGGATGCGTGGTGGGGTGCACCGGCGGCACCACGGTGACGCTGGTGATCAAGGCGCTCAAGGGACGACGCGTCACGGTTGTCACCAACGCCATCAACCTGGCCATGGAACTGGCCGCGTCGGAGGGCACGGAGGTGGTCGTGACGGGAGGCGTGCTTCGCACGCGTTCCTATGAGCTGGTAGGCCACGTGGCGGAGCGAACCATCCAGGACTTTCACCTCGACGTCGCGCTCCTTGGCGTGGACGGGCTGGACTTCGACCACGGCATCTCGACGTTCACGATTGCGGAGGCACACGCGGCGGCGCTCTACGTGGAGCACTCCCGGGAGGTCTGGGTGGTCACGGACCACAGCAAGATCGGGAAAACGGCGCCCGCGATCATCGCCCCACTTTCCCGCGTGAGCCGGGTGATCACGGACGCCGGCGTCAAACCCGACTACCTGGAGCGTTTTGCTCAGGCGGGCATCCGGGCGACGGTTGCCTCTCCGTAGCGCGCGCGGGCTCCCGCGCGGCGATGAACGCCACGCCGGCCACCACGACCACTCCTCCGATGATCTGGGCGGGGGTGATTGCCTCACCCAGGAACGCCCACGCGGCCAGCACTCCGAACAGCGGTACGAGGTTCAACAGGCCCACGGCGACGCTCGGCTCCAGGGAAACCAGGCCGCGCGCGTACAGCACGAACGCCGCCACGGAGCAGAGCGTGCCGAGGAAAAGCACGCCGGCAAGACCTGGCAAGCCGGGGACATGCCAGGAGCGCATCTCGAGCAGGGAAAGCGGAAGGAAAGCGAGCGTCCCGAAGATGGTCTGCCAGAACACCACGGTCATCACGGAGTAGCGCTGGACAACCCCGCGGGTCGCGAAGTTGTAGAACGCCCACGCGACTCCGGTTCCCAGGAGAAGCAGGTCTCCAAGAAGCCTGTTGCTGGCCGCGGCGCCCATCCCCTGCCGCACAACGATGAATACGCCCACGAACGCCACCGCAATCCCCGCAAGCTGCGTCCAGCGGCTCCTCCGCCGGAACAGGACCATCTCCAGCACGGTGGTGACAGCCGGGAAGGAGGCAACCAGCAGCGTGGCGTCAGCCGCGGTGCTGAGCTGCACACCGAGGTTCTGCAGGGAAAAGTAGGCGGTGATGCCAAGGAGTCCCGCAACGCAGAGCAACCCCAGGTCCTTCCGAGCGACCGGCTGCACCTTCCCAAGGGCACGGAAGACGAGACAGACGGCAGAGGCCACCAAGAAACGGATGGCTCCGAACGTGAGGGGCGGCATGTCCGAGACGCCCACCTTGGTAACCACGTAAGAGGTGCTCCACAGCAGGATCGCCCCCAGGATGGCGAGCATTGCTTTGCTTCTCGGATTCACGGCGCCGCTCCTTATTAAGTAGCTACTTTTGTAGCTACGTCGCTACCACTATCCGAAACAGCCTTGGCAGTGTCAAGCGCCTCGACTACAATTGAAGGCGTGGACAAAACACTCCTGAGGTCGCTGGGCGCCCTTGGATTCAGCGAGTACGAGGCAAAGGTCTATGGCGCCCTCCTGCGTGATTCCCCTGCCTCGGGGTACGCTGTGGCGCGGCTCTCCGGCGTCCCGCGGTCCAAGGTCTACGAGGTGCTGGATTCCCTCGTCAGCCGGGGTGACGTCCTGGCCAGCCACGGCGAGCCGGTCCAGTACGCGCCGCGACCACCGCGGGAAGTGATCGACGTGCGGCGCCGGGCGCTGGAGCGGGACCTTGGCTCCGCGGAGAAGAGCCTGGAGGCGATGAGCGCGCGCGGCTCTCGCAACGACCTGATCTGGGACATCGTGGGACGCGAGCACATCCTGTACCGGGCACGGGACCTCGTGGCGCGCGCTACGGGCGTGGTCCTGCTCCAGGCCTGGAGCGAGGAAGCCGGCGAGCTGCGGCAGGCGCTGGAACAGGCGGCGGCGCGCGGCGTCGTGGTCACCATCGTGGCCTACGGAGACCCCGGCCTGCCGTTTGCGCAGGTCTACCTGCACGAGCCGGGCGTGGAAGAGATCACGCGGGACTACGGCGGCCGATGGCTGCTGGTCAGCCGTGACGGCCAGGAGATCGTGGCCGGAATAGTGTCGATGGGCGATGAGAGCAGGGCCGCGTGGTCATCCCACCCCGGGGTCGTGATGCCGATGACGGAGCAGATCAAGCACGACGTCTACATCTCGGAGATGCTCCACACGCACCGGGAAGCGCTGGAAGCCAGCTTCGGCCCGGGCCTTCGCGACCTGCGCTCGCGGATAGGTCCGAGCCCCCGCGTGTACCGCCCTCCCTACTCCACGTAGGGCT
>DASRZR010000170.1:0-3731 GCA_035686185.1 Spirochaetia bacterium
TGAAGGGCGTGCGCATCCAGGCCGTGGTGCGCGAGCTGGAAGGAGAGAAGATCGACATCCTCCGCTACTCGATCGATTCCCGAAGCTTCATCAAGAACGCGCTCTCTCCGGCGGAGGTCAACCAGGTGGTGATCCTGGACGAGGCAAAGAAGCTCGCCCTGGCCATCGTGCCGGATGCATCCTTCTCCCTGGCCATCGGCAAGCAGGGCTTGAACGTGCGGCTGGCCAACCGCCTGACAGACTGGAACATCGACGTGAAGACGGAGAGCCAGTTCTCCGAAATGGACATCTCCGCGGAGGCCAAGCGTGCCGTCTCCGCGCTGTTCGGCGAGCCGGAGGAGGAGATCCAGAAGATCTCCGAGCTCCCCGGCATCACGCCCCGCCTCGTGGAAATCCTGGAGCGGGACAAGATCGTGGACATCGAGAGCCTCGTGGCCCTCAGCCCGGAGCAGCTCGCGGCCCTGGAAGGGATCACGGCGGAGGACATCGAGACGCTCCACAAGATCATCGAGGAGAACGTGGAGATCGTCGAGGAGGCGGCCGGCTCGGAGCCGGAGGCCGCGGAAAGCGGCGCTCCCGTGGATTCCGCGGCGCCCTCGGGGCCCGCGGCCGGCTCGCCGCTGGCGGCGATTCTGCCGGACACCAGCGTGGCGCCCGCGGAGGCGGAGACGCCGCCCGATGCCGGTGCCGAAGCGCCGGTGGAAGAGGAAGCGTACGAATGTCCGGAGTGCGGCACCGCGATCACCGCTGACATGGCTACTTGTCCAAACTGCGGTGTCGGACTAACCTTCGAGGAAAGCGCGGAAGAGTAGGGGAAGAGCAGAGAAACAGGTATGGCCGAGGAACTGGACAGCAAAAAGAAACCCAAGACCACCCTCATCAAGCACAAGAAGATGGAGGAGGAAGCGCCGGTCGTCGTGGAAGAGCCGGTTGCCGCGGCGGGTGCGGCGCTGGCCGCGAGCGGGCCGGCGAGCTCCGGTTCCACGGCCGCAGACAAGAAGAAAGTGGTCGTGGTGAAGAAGAAGGTGGTCGTGGTGCCCAAGAAGGCCCCCGCGCCACCGGTCGCCGCCGCGCCCTCTACAGCCGTGGCACCGACTGCGGCCGCGTCAGCGGAGCCGGTCCCCGCGGACAAGCCCGCGAGCCCGGCCGCGTCCGCCCCCGTCGCCTCGCCGTCCGTACCGGAGGCTCCGGCGGCTGCGGTGACTCCGGCCCCGGCTGCCCGGCCGCTGAGGCCGGTACCGGCTGCCGCGCCCGCGGCTCACGCACCCCGCGTCGGCCCCGCCGCGCCGGCAGCCCATGCGCCGCCGCCACGTCCCGCGGTGCCTGCGTCCCCGCCCTACGAAAGAACACGGTTCCTTGCCAAGGACCCCCGGCCCGAGCCGCCTCCCTCTGTTCGGGAGTCGGTGCGGGAGAAGATGCGCCTGACGCCGCTGCCCCCCCGTCCGGCGGGAGCCTCGGGTGGAGGCGGTCCCCGCGGGTTCGGGCCTCCGCGTCCGGGCATGCGTCCGCCTCCGCGTCCGGGGGGATCGGCCCCTTCGTCCGGAGGAACGGACGAGAAGAAGCCACCGGCCAAGAAGTTCTTCTCCAAGGCCAAGAAGAAGATCGAGTACCCGAAGCGCAAGCACGACCAGCCGGAAGAGAAGTACCTCCAGGTCAAGAAAAAGACCGTGATCATGGCCAACCCGGTGCCAAAGGAGATTGCCATCACGGAAGGCATCACGGTGGCGGAGCTTGCCCGCAAGATGAACCTCAAGAGCTCGGACCTGATCCAGAAGCTCATGGGGATGGGCATGATGGTCACGATCAACCAGCAGATCGACTCGGACACGGCCTCGCTGCTGGCGGCCGAGTACGACTGCAAGGTCAACGTCGTGTCCCTGTACGACGAGACCGTCATTGAGGAAGAGAAAGAGATCGAGGAAGACCTGGAGCCGCGTCCGCCCATCGTGACGGTCATGGGCCACGTCGACCACGGAAAGACGAAGCTGCTGGACGCCATCCGCAGCGCGAACGTCGCGGAAGGAGAATACGGCGGCATCACGCAGCATATCGGCGCGTACTGCGTGGACCTGCCGGCTGCCGAAGACGGGAAGGCGCGCGGCCGGATCGTGTTCCTGGATACGCCCGGCCACGAGGCCTTCACGATGATGCGAGCGCGCGGCGCCCAGGTGACCGACATCGTCGTCCTGGTGGTTTCCGCGGTGGACGGCGTGATGCCCCAGACCGTGGAAGCGATCAACCACGCGAAACAGGCGGACGTGCCCATCATCGTGGCGGTGAACAAGGTGGACCTTGTCGAGGCGAACGTGGAGCTGGTCAAGCGCCAGCTTTCCGAGCATGGCCTGACTCCCGAGGAGTGGGGCGGTACCACGATCTACAACGAGGTGTCCGCCCTCAAGAAGACCGGCATCAAGGAGCTGCTGGAGAGCATCCTCCTGCAGGCCGAGGTGCTGGAGCTGAAGGCGAGCTACAAGACGCGCGCCAGCGGGATCGTGCTGGAGTCCCGTGTGGAAATGGGCCGCGGCATCGTGGCCACGGTGATACTGCAGAAGGGCACGCTCGCGCCGGGTGACTCGTTCGTGGCCGGCATCTACTCGGGCAAGGTACGGGCGATCTTCAACGACCGCGGAGAGAAGGTCTCCGAGGCCACGCCGTCCCTTCCGGTGGAGGTCATCGGGTTCACCTCCATCCCGAATGCCGGGGACCCGTTCCAGGTCACGGAGGACGAGCAGACGGCCCGCCTCATCGGGAGCAAGCGGCAGGAGCTGCGGAAGCAGGAAGAATCCAAGGGCGTGAAGAAGGTCACGCTGGACAACCTGTACGAGCAGATCAAGGAAGGCCAGATCCAGGAGCTGAAGGTCATCATCAAGGCCGACGTGGCCGGCTCCGTGGAAGCACTGAAGTCCTCCCTGCAGCGGCTGTCCACCAGCGAGGTGAAGCTCGAGGTGATCCAGGCGGCGGCGGGAGCCATCAACGAGGGAGACGTGATGCTCGCCTCGGCTTCCAACGCGCTGATCGTCGGCTTCCACGTCCGGCCCAGCGCCACCGCGCAGAGCCTGGCGGACCGGGAGAAGGTGGAGATCCGCAAGTACAACATCATCTACGACGCCCTGGAGGACATCCGCTCCGCCATGGAAGGCCTGCTCAAGCCCGAGCTGAGGGAAGAGCAGATCGGCAGCGTGGAGGTTCGCAACACCTTCAAGATCCCGAAGATCGGCACGATTGCCGGCTGCCAGGTGGTCTCGGGCAAGGTGCGCCGCAACGCGGAAGTGCGCCTCATCCGGGAAGGCGTGGAGATCTTCAAGGGGAAGATCTCGTCCCTCAAGCGGTTCAAGGACGATGCGCGCGAGGTGGAAGAAGGCTTCGAGTGCGGCATCGGCCTGGACGGTTTCCACGATATCAAGGTGGGAGACACGATCGAAGCATACGAGACCCGGGAGCTCGCCAAGAAGCTGGAGGGGGGCCGGGATGGCGGAAGTAAGGCTTCGACGAATTGAGGCGGCGCTGAGGTCCGAGATCAGCTCCATGATCGCCCGCGGAGAGATCAAGGACCCGCGCCTGGAACCGCTGACCACGATCACCGAAGTGAACCTGTCCCGTGACATGGGGCACGCCAAGGTATGGGTGTCCCGGTTCGGGAGCCGGGAGGCGGTGTCGGAGAGCGTGGCGGCGCTCAACCATGCGGCTGGCTACATCCAGGGGGTCCTTGCCAAGCGGATCTCCCTGCGCGT
>DASRZR010000171.1:0-9987 GCA_035686185.1 Spirochaetia bacterium
CGGCCCCCCCACCCCGGGAGAACCCCCCGCTACAGCAGCGCCTGCGGGTCCACGTCCACCTCCACGTACACGCCCGCGGGCGCCTTGTATTCCTGCAGGGCGGCCGCCACCCGGGAGTGCGCTTCCCCGAACTTCACGGCACGAACGATCACGTGCTGGCGGTAGTTCCCCGCGATGCGGGCAAGCGGCGCCTCTGCCGGGCCCATGACCTCCCCGGCCGGGGCCATGCCGTCAGGACCTGCCCCCATGGCCGTACTGACGGCGCGGGCAAGCGCCGCACCCGCTTCGGCAACCTTCTGACGGTTCCTGCCGCGCACCAGCAGGCGGATGAGCCGGCTGAACGGCGGGAAGGCAAGCTGCCGGCGCACGTCGAGCTCGGCCGCATAGAACTCCTCCAGCCGACCCTCGCGGGCAAGGAGTATGGGAAGAGCGCCGGGACGAAAGGTCTGGATCAGCACCTTGCCGTCCGGAATGGAACGTCCGGCCCGGCCCGAGACCTGGACCAGCAGGCTGAAGGTGCGCTCCGCGGCGCGGAAGTCTGGAAGCTGAAGGCCGGTGTCCGCGTTGATGATCCCCACCAGCTTCACCCGGGGGAAGTTCAGGCCCTTGGCCACCATCTGGGTTCCCACCAGCACGTCCACGCGGCCTTCCCGGAAATCAGAGAGCGCCTCGCGGAGCGCCTTCTTCTTCTTCATCGCGTCGGTGTCGACCCGGCGAACCGTCAGCCGGGGGAACTGCCGCTGCAGCTCCTCCTCGATCCCCTCCGTTCCATATCCCGAGTACCCCACGTCCAGGGAACCGCACTGCGGGCACACGCTGATGGGCGCGGCGGACCGCCCGCAGTAGTGGCAGATCATGCGCTGGCGCTCCTTGTGATACGTGAGCGCCACGGAGCAGTGAGTGCAAGCCATTTCGTAGCCGCAGGAACGGCAGTGGAAGAGATAGGAGAACCCGCGGCGGTTCAGGAACAGGATGGCCTGCCGGCCCTCCGCGTGCGTGCGCCCTATCTCCTCGATCAACGGACCCGACAACGGCCCCTTCTGCTGGCGCATGTCCACGATCTCTACGGCGGGCATGGCGCCGCCGCTGAGGCGCTCGGGGAGATGAAGCGCGCTGATCCGGCCCTCCCGCATGTGGTGCCACGCCTCCAGGGACGGCGTGGCGCTCCCCATGAGCAGGACCGCGTGCTCCTGGCCCGCCCGGTACATTGCCACCTGCCGGGCATGGTAGCGGGGCGTGGAGCCGGACTTGTAGGAGCCCTCGTGCTCCTCGTCGATGGCGATCATCCCGAGGCTGGGAAACGGCGCGAACACGGCGCTTCTCGCGCCGATGACAAGGTCCACCTTGCCGTCCATTACCCTTCCCCACTCGGTCAGCCGCTGGGAAGGCGTGAGGGACGAGTGCAGGATTGCCAGCCGGTCCTTGAACGCGGTTCGGAACACGCGCACCACCTGGTGCGTGAGGGAAATCTCCGGCACGAGGTAGATGACGCCGCGGCCGCCGGACACCACCTCCCGGGCCACCTCCATGAACACGTCCGTCTTGCCGGAACCCGTGACGCCGAAAAGGTAGAACGAGCCGGATCCCTTCTCCACGATGGCGTGGATGGCCTCCCGCTGCTGGGGGGCAAGCTCGTACTGCCGGGTCTCCTCCTCCGGCGGAAGCTCCTCTGCTTCAGCCTCCCGCTTTCCGCCGGGGATCATCGCGGAGAGCGCCTCCCCCAGGGAGCACATGTACATCCGCGACATCCAGCGCGCCAGGTCCAGCACCTTGTCGTTGAACACGGGCCGGCTGTCAATGGCACGGGCTACCGCCTTGATCTCCTTCACGCCAGCCGGCGCTTCCGCCCTCTCTGCCACCACGAGCCCCGTGAGCTTCCGCTTGCCGAACGGCGCGGAGACGCGGTACCCCGGGCCGGCAGCGATCTCCGCGGGCAGCTCGTACGTGAAGGACCGGCGGACCGGCAGGTTGAACACGACCTCCACGAACCTGTTCACGGTTGCAGCAGCTTCTTCAGTTCCTTGAGGTCGTCCCACACGGGCTTTCTCAGGCTCTGGTCCCTCAGCACGGCGCTGGGATGATAGGTAACAAACACCGGTATCCCCCGACGGTCATGGACCTTTCCCCGCAGGGACCCAAGGCTCGCCGTGGTGCCCAGCAGTGTCTGCGCCGCGATCCTTCCCAAGCAACAGATGACACGGGGCTTGATGGACGCGATCTGCCGTTCCAGGTACGGAAGGCAGGCGGCGATCTCCTCCGGGTGAGGCTCCCGGTTCTGCGGCGGCCGGCACTTCACGCAGTTGGCGATGTAGCAGTCAGCGCGCGCAAGGTCGATGGACTTCAGCCACTTGTCCAGGTACTGCCCGGCCGCCCCGACAAACGGCCGGCCCGTCCGGTCCTCCTCGGCCCCCGGCCCCTCCCCCACGAACATGACCTCAGCGTGCGAAGATCCCTCGCCGGGAACCGTGTGGGTGCGGTTGGCCGCGAGCCCGCACTTCACACAGGAGGAAACCTCACTGCCGATGATCGCAAGGTCCCCTTCCCCGCCGACAGCGGTCGGGACCGGTTCGGTTGATGGCGCGGGGCGAGCGGGCTCTACCCCCGCTGCCGGCCGTGCGGGCGCTGCCGGCCGTGCGGGCGCTGCCGGCCGTGCTGGCTCCGCTGCCCGGGCAAACGGGGGTGGCTCGACCAGTACGGGCTCAGGTCTCGGCTGGGAAAAGCCCGTCTCCAGCCAGTCCTCCAGCAGGCTCAGCTTCTTCCACAGGCTCTTGCGCGTCGTCTGATCCGGACCCATAGATGACCCTTTCCAGGAAAAGTCCCCGGGCAGGGGCCGTGGCCCCTGCGTTTGCCCGCGAGCGGGCCTCCATGACCAGCCGCAGCTCGCGCGCGCCCATGGCCTGCTCCTCCAGGGAGAAGAGCGTCCCCATGATCGTTCGAACCATCTTCCAGAGAAAAGAGGTGGCGGCGATCGTGTAGACGAGCGTCTCCCCCTCGCGGTGGAACGCGGAGACGTCTACCCGGCGCACCTTCGAGTGGTTCGCGTCTCCTTCCGCGGAGAAGCACGTGAAGTCGTGCTGGCCCACGAGCACCGCAGCCATGGAGTTCAGGCGCACGAGGTCCGGGCTGCGTCGCATCCAGTGACGGTAGTGACGCAGGTGCGGCAGCAGCACCGGGCCGCAGACGGTGTAGTAGCGGTAGACCCGCTGCCGCGCGGAACGGCGCGCGTGGAACGTCCATTCCACTTCCGCGCTGGAGAGCACGCGCACGTCGTGAGGAAGGTACGCGTTCACCGCGTCCCGGAATCTGCTTCCCGGGATGGAGGCGATGTCCGACCTGAAGCTTGCCACCTGCCCGGTGGCGTGCACGCCGGAGTCCGTGCGACCCGCGGCCAGCACGCGGACCGGGTGGCCGTGCATCCGCTGCAGGCCCTCCTCGATGACGCCCTGGACGGTCCGCCCACGGTTCTGTACCTGCCAACCTTCGAAGTCGGTGCCGTCATACGCCAGCGTCAGCCGGATGTTCCGCTCCGCCATGCCTGCCCGCGCCTACGATTCCTCGGCCGGCTGCTTGCCGCTTCCCGGGGCGAGCTCCTCCAGCTCGGCTCCCATCTGCTCGTAGACGTCCTTGGCGTTGTCCAGGATGGCGGCGGGCCGGTTCTTGGAGGATTTGCCCACGCCAAAGATCTTTGCCATCATGCGCCGATCATACTGCAGCGCCCCGATCCGCTTCTGGGTGTCCTTCGTGGTGTTGTACTTGAAGTCCAGGTAGGCGGCCAGGTAGATCACGCCGTAATAGCCGTAGTTCTTGTCCAGGTCGGGACCGAACGCGAGCTGCGCATCGAACGGCTCCTGCCCCGCGCTCTCCCGGTCCAGGGCCTGGCGATAATAGAACGTGGCTTTTCGGTAGAACAGCAGGGCGAGCTGGTCCCAGTTCTCCTGCGGCTCCAGCGTGTGCAGGTCTCCCAGCAGCCACGCGGCGCGCAACGCGGCCAGGCCGGCCTTGTACGTGGGGTTGGCCCGCTTGTCGAAGAACTCGTAGCACATCACGGCAAAATAGTAGCTCGCCACTCCCTCCCGCAGCGTGCGGGGAGCCGTGAAGTCGAGCTGGGGGAAAATGTGGCTGATGCTCTCCCGGCGGTCATCCGCGCCGACCTCCGCCTTCTTCAGCCTCGCCTCCGGCAGCGCGGTGAAGTCCTGCGGGAAGGTGGCGAAGTAGCACACCGGGCAGACCACCACGGGGTACAGGAGCGGGCGCACCTCCCCGTACTTCTTGGACGGGTCGTACTGCCGGCGCAGCTCCCCGGTGAGGTTGCCGGCGATCAGACGCCCGCCGCCGGACAGCAGCTCCTCCCGGAAGAACTTGCCGTTGCACACCGGGCAGGCGGTCTGTTTCTTCTCGAAGAACGTGAGCTTGGTTCCCTCTGCCATGCGCCTATCCCTCGATGATGACCATGGCGAGCGCGTTGTCGCGCTCGTGGGAGAGGGAGCACACCAGGCGGTGGCCCCCGCAGTCCTTGAACGCCGCCTCCGCCGCGCCCGTCAGCATCATGAACGGCTTCCCGTTGGAGTCATTGAGCACCGCGATCTCCCGCAGCGCGAAGTGCCGAAGGCCGGACCCGATGGCCTTGCCGAACGCCTCCTTGGCCGCGAAGCGCGCCGCAAGGGACAGGACGCCCACCTCGCCCCGGGGAAGCGCCACGGCGAGCTCCTCCGGGTGGAAGAAGCGGTCATACAGCCCCTCGACGCGGCTCCACCTGCGGATCCGTTCCACGTGTACGACGTCGATTCCCACGCCGATGATCACTCCAACCTCCTACCTGGCGGCCACGGTCACGGTGACATCCTTGGGTTCCCAGTCAAGGACGATGAGCCCGGCCACCGGGTCCGGGCGGGTGGGAAGAGTGTACGTCCCAGGCCGGTGCACCGCGCCCAGGTCCACCGCCAGGCTGAGCTGCTCGGGGTGCACGGCGTCCACCGCAAGCTGGGACCCCTGGACCTTGATGCGGCCCGCGGGGGGCATGTTCTTCAGCTCCAGGTGGGACGAAAGGTTCGCGGGGGTCACGGCCACCCCATCAAAGTAGTGCTGGGCCGTCGTTTCCTGGATGGTGGCCCGGAAATCCGCCGCCGCGTCTCCTGCCGCCTTCACCAGGCTGTTGGGGAGCAGGATCTTCACCCGGGCGGCAAAGCTGGACGTTCGGCCGGTGAGGTCGATCTCCTCGGTGGGAAGGGACGCAATCGAAGCCACCCGGCTCTTCGCCCCCCGGATGACGAGCGTGGAAGGGACAAGGTCCGTCTGCACCAGCTCGTACCCGTACGCGGGCGTGCCCTTGACGTCCGGTGTCAGCGTCACCTTCTTCTCCGCCAGCGGCTCCAGCGTGAACGTGATGGTCTGCGGGTCCACGCGGATCTCCAGCGGCTCCACGCCCTGGGCCGTGCCCTTCCGGTCCACCTTCACGTCCGCCCTGTAGACGCCCGGCGTGCGATGACTGTCCAGGCTCACGCTGGCCTGCACGTCCTCTTCCAGGATCGGGAAGATGGCATCACTGGCGCCGCGCAGCGTGATCCGCACCGTCTTGGGGAACGAGGAGGCCACGGCAAGCCCTGCCGGCGTGCTCACGTCCAGCGGGACGCTGAAGAACCGGTCGCTGAGCGTGGTCACGCGATGGAACAACAGGAGGATCACGGCCGCGGCCAGGCAGATCACTTTGACCGGCAGGTCGGCGATGAGCAGGCGGGTGAACCGCGAGGCCCGCATCAGGTGCCTTCCTCCGCGGCCGGGGCCCCGGCCGCCGCGAACGCCCCGTTCAGTTCCGCTTCCATGTCCGCGATGGAGATGTTGTACCGGATATCCCCGTCCCGGGCCAGCGACACGGCGCCGGTTTCCTCGGAGACGACGAGCACCACGGCATCCGTCTCCTCCACCATGCCGAGGGCGGCCCGGTGGCGCGCGCCGAAAGTGCTCTCCACGTCTTCCCGTTCGGAGAGCGGCAGGAAGCAGCCAGCCGCGACGATCCGGTCCCCCTCCACCACCATGGCTCCATCGTGCAGCGCCGTCCCCTCGAAGAAGATGGTGCTGACGAGGTTCAGGGAGATGTCCGCGTTGAGCCGCGTGCCGGTCTGAATGATGTTGCGGATCCCCACCCGGCGCGGGATCACGATGAGCGCGCCGCGGCGGCGCGCGGAAAGCTGCTGGACGGCGCTCAGGAGGATCTCCACGCGCGGCGCCCCGGCGCGGGCGGCGCCCCGGGGGGCCAGGCGGAACCATTCCCGGCTGCCGATCTGGGTGAAGATCTTGCGCAGCTCCGGCTGGAACACGATGGCAATGGCGATCACGAGGCCGGGGACAAGGACGTTGAGGATCCACAGGAGCGTGGTGAGCTGGAGGAAGAACGACACCGCGTAGATGAGCACCATCACCACGGTGCCCTTGATGAGCTGCACCGCCCGGGTCTGCACCAGGATCTGCCAGCTCTTGTACAGGAGGTAGGCGAGCATCAGCACGTCCAGCACGGGACGCACCACCTCGCGCACGGCCCACGTGTTCAGCAGTTGTTCCATGGCGCTGGCGCCTAGGCCCCGATCCGGCGGATCGAGTCGATGATCTTCACCATTTCCACGGCGTCCGGGACGTCGTGCACTCGAATGATGTTGGCCCCGTTGAGAATGGCCAGCGTGTTGGCCGTGACGGTGCCGATCAGCCTCTTCTCCACGGGCCGGTCCAGGATCTCCCCGATGAAGGACTTGCGGGAGAGGCCCACCAGGATGGGGAACGCCAGGGACTTCAGGGAAGCGAGCTCCCGGATGATGCGGAGGTTGTCCTGCATGCGTTTGCCGAACCCGATGCCGGGGTCCACGATGATCATCTCCGGCGCAATGCCCGCCCCGATGGCGGTGGCCACGGACTGCTGCAGCTCCCGGAGGACCTCGCTGATCGTGTTCTGGTAGTGGGGGCTCTTCTGCATGGTCTTGGGCGTGCCGCGCATGTGCATCAGCACGATCGGCACCCGGCGGCGCGCCACCAGCCGGGCAAGCTCCTCCCCGTGGCGCAGCCCCGAGATGTCGTTGATGATGTCCGCCCCCGCGTCCAGCGCCCGCTCCGCCACGCCGGCCTTGCGGGTGTCCACGGACACCAGGACGTCGGACTCCGCCCGCAGCGCCTGGATGAGCGGAATGACGCGGCGGATCTCCTCTTCCTCCGGGACCGGCTCCGACCCCGGGCGGGTGGACTCCCCGCCCACGTCCAGGATGTCCACGCCGGCCTCCACCATCTCCCGCGCGGACCGGAGCGCTTCCTTGATCGTGGCCGCCCGGCTGGCCGGGTAGAAGCTGTCCGGGGTGCAGTTCAAGATTCCCATCACATAGGTGGTGCGCGTGAAATCCAGCGTGCGGGTTCCCCAGGACATGATCCGCGTGCCGCTGGCGGTGCAGGAGAGGATTTCGCCGCTCACCGCGTCCAGCCCATAGGGCTCCCCCTTCAGCCGGGCGGCCAGGAGCTGCAGCGTCCGACGGCTTCCCGTGATGATGACGTCGGTTTCCCGCACCGTGAAATCCGCCGCGCCGCGGCTCATGGCGATCCCCCCGCCCAGCGTTTCCAGGCAGGACTTCATGAAGGCCGCCGCGCGCGTGTCGATGCGCTCCAGCTTGATGGTGCAGTACAGGAACGTGTCGGTGAGCTTCTCCACCTCGTCCACGGAGAGATCGAGGTCTCCCAGGTGTCTCTTGAGGTCGCTGGCCGAGGCGATGTCGAGCGGATGCGCGTTCGTGTCGGCGGACTTCAGGAGAATGGAGTGCACGGCCCGGATACTAACAGCCGCGTTCTGGCAGGGTCAATCCGCCGCGGCCGGGCGGGAGCGGCCGGGTGGTTACTGGGCGAAGATCACGTCCACCAGGCGGTTGAGATACTGCAGCAGGAGCTGCTTCTTCCTGGCGTCCGGGATGGTGAGCCCGGTCGGCGCAGCCGCGGGCGCGGCGGCGGCCGAGGTGGCAGCGGGCGTGGCCGCTGCGGCAGTGCCTGCGGGTGCGGCTGGCGCGGCCGTTCCCGCGGCCGCCGGTGTAGCCGCCGCCGACGCGGCAGGAGGAGGCGGAGGTGTCACAAGGTCCGCAGGGCTCAACACGTTCGCGGCGGAGGCGAGGAACGTGGTGTAGGTGAGCCGCGCGTTGGCAAGCCGCGAGAAACTGACGGCGCCCGCCGGTTGTCCGGCCGGCACGGTGCCGCTGATCGTGATGGATTCGTTCTTTCCCTGGATGGCCACGGTGCGGGAGCCCTGCACGGCGGCGCTCCCGTCCGGATTCACGGCGGTCACCACCACGGGGATCTGGGTCTTCAGGCTCAGGCTGTCCTTGCCAGTGGTGGTGAGCGTTCCGCCGGTCCTCACCTGGGGCAGGAATGAGAAGATGTTCCCCGACTCTCCGCCGGTGAACTCCATGGTGAGGTTCTTCGAATCGTTGCTGGAAGAGGAGAATGTCAGGGAGGTGGAGTCATCTATCTGCACGACCAGAGACTGACCCACAGCGAGCCCCCGGCTGCCGGAGAGGTATCCCCGGAAGTCCGGCGACCACAGACTTTCCCCGCCGGCCGCCGTGGCGGCACAGACCAGGATGGCCGCCATCACTGCCGGGGCCCGTTTGCTTCTCACCTGCTGCTCCTCGTCAAGGAGCTGCGACTACCGCAGCTTCTTCTTGTGCCGGTTCGCACGAAGCTTCTTCTTGCGCTTGTGCGTGGCAATCTTGTGTCGCTTCCGTTTCCTTCCGCAGGGCACTGCCTCTCTCCTTTCGGATATTATATACAAAAACAGGGCGCGCGCGAGACTTTCAACCAGACGCGCCACTATGCGAGTTTTCCGCCCCGGTGGTCAAGGGCCGAGGAACGTTTCGATGCGCTCCGTCACTTCCGCGGCCCGGTCCGGGCTGACCCAGGACACGCCCGGCACCGCGCGGAAAAACGTGAGCTGCCGCTTGGCGTAGCGCCTCGTGCTCTGGGCGATCAGCTCCCGGGCGTCGGCAAGCGTGTCGCAGCCCCGACGCATCTGCAGCAGCTCCCGGTAGCCGATGCCCCTCATGCCGGGGTCCCGCGGTCCGTACCCCCTGTCCAGCAGAGAGGCGACTTCCGCCACCAGCCCGGAGTCAAACATCGCCTGCACGCGCTGCTCGATGCGCCGGTACAGCTCGTCCCGCGGCCGGTCCAGCCCGATGAGCAGGAAGCGGTAGTCCGTTCGCGGTTCACGGGGCCAGCGGAAGGAGAACAGCGAGCGGCCGGTGGACTGCCACACTTCCAGCGCGCGCATCACGCGGTAACGGTCATTCGCCTCGATGCGGGAGGCGGCCAACGGATCGGATTGGAGCAGCAGACGGTAGAGGGCGGTCTTGCCCTCATCGCGCTCCAGCCTCCTGAGATTCTCGCGCACCTCCGCGTCAACGGGAGGCGCCTCCGGCAGGCCGTACAGCAGGCTGGTGATGTAGAACGCGGTGCCGCCGGCCACCACGGGCACGCGTCCCCGGCCTCGCACCTCCGCCACGAGCGCCTCCGTGTCCGTGACGAACCGACCGGCGTTGAACTGCTCCGTGGGGTCTGCCACGTCTATCAGGTGGTGCGGAACCTGGGCGCGCTCCTGCGCGGACGGCTTGGCCGTTCCCACGTCCATGTGACGGTAGACCTGCATGGAGTCCGCGCTGATGAGCTCGAAACGGGAATCCAGGATGCGGGAAAGGAGCTCGGACTTGCCCACCGCGGTGGGCCCGAACACGACGACGACGGGCGGAGGGCCGTGGGGATCCCGGTCTGGGGGAAGGGGGCGTCGTTCCAGCGCGTTTCTCTCCGTCAGCGGGCTGGAGTGTAGCCGCGCGCGGTCCGGCGGTCAATCGCAACCACGGTGTCCGTGATCCTCCAGGCGCCGTCCCCCGGCAGGACCAGGCAGGAGGAGTGGAACGCCGCGAGCGTTGACCGGTGAGCCACGCTCACGACCGCGGTGTCCGGAAGCAACTCCACGAG
>DASRZR010000172.1:0-5094 GCA_035686185.1 Spirochaetia bacterium
CGCCGATCTCCGGGGAACCGGGCATGGCTGCCCTCTATTCTCGACTACCCCGCGATGCGGCGCGTGGCGCGGGAGATCTTCCAGCGGCTGGGCATGGAAGTGGACCTGAACATGCGCGTCTCTCAGCTCAGCGTCGCCCTCCGCCAGATGGTGGAGATCGCGAAGGCCCTTTCGTTCGATTCGAAAATCCTCATCCTGGATGAGCCCACCGCCGCGCTCACCAGCAACGAGGTCCGTACGCTGTTCGAAACCATCCGCAAGCTGAGGACCCATGGCGTATCGATGTTGTACATCTCCCATCGCCTGGACGAGATCTTCGAGATCGCCGACCGGGTGACCGTCATCCGTGACGGGGAGCACGTGCGCACCGAGGAGGTCAACCGCGTCACCCGTGACCAGCTCGTCTCCTGGATGGTGGGCCGCACCCTGAGCACGCTGTATCCGAAGGAGGACGTGCCGATCGGAGAGGTCATCTTCGAGGCGCGCCACATCCGCCAGGAGCGCGTGATAGACGACGTAAGTTTCGACCTGCGCCGAGGGGAGATCCTGGGCGTGGCCGGGCTGGCGGGGGCGGGACGCACGGAGCTCGCACTGGCGCTGTGCGGCCTTTCACGCCCGGACTCCGGCGAGATCTACCTGGACGGCGCCGCCGTCCGTATCACGCACTACCGGGACGCGATGCGCCTCGGTATCTACTACATCTCGGAGGATCGGCAGAAGTACGGCCTGGTGGTGCCCATGACCGTGCGGGAGAACATCACGTTCCCGCTCTTGCGCCGCCTGACCGGCCTGCTGGGCATCATCAACGTGGGGACGGAGCGACAGATCACCGCCCGCTACATCCAGCGGCTCGCCATCAAGACGCCGGGGCCCGATTTCGTGGTCAACAACCTCTCCGGCGGGAACCAGCAGAAGGTGTCGGTGGCAAAGGCACTGGCCACGGAGCCTCGCGTGCTCATCCTGGATGAGCCGACGCGCGGCGTGGACGTCGGCGCCAAGAGCGAAATACATCGCATCATCAGCGGTCTGGCCCGGGAGGGCAAATCCATCGTCATGATCTCCAGCGATCTTCCCGAGATCATGGGAATGGCGGACCGGGTCATCGTCATGAAGAACGGCGCCAAGCAGGGCGAGCTCCCGCGGAGCGAGCTCAGCCAGGAGCGCATCCTTCAGATGGCGCTGTAGGACGGGAACATGACACGGACAAGAGTTCTCTCCCGGGAGTTCCTGCTGGGAGGCATCGTCGCCGCTTTCATTCTTTTCCTGTCCCTTGCCACCGGCTTCGGTTCCGTTTCCGGCATCTTCAGTTTCATGCTGGACGTCAGCCCGACCATCGTGGGGGCCATCGCGCTGGCCCTCATCATCTTCACGGGCAACATCGACATCTCCGCGGGAACCATCCTGGGCTTCGTGGGCTTCGTGGCCGCGGCGACCGCGCGCGCGGGCTACCCGATGTACGTGTTCATGCCGGCGGCCCTGCTCACCGGCATGGTGCTGGCCGGCATCAACGGGTGGATCAGCGTGACGTTCCGGGTCCCCTCCATCGTGGTCACCCTGGCGATGAACATGGTCCACATCGGTTTCTACGTGACCTTCCTTCCGAACGCCGGGTGGGTGCTCAACCTCAGTGACTCCTTCACGTTCCTGGGCACGGGCCGGTTCTTCGGCGTCGTCCCGTACATCTTCGTGATTGCCGTCGCCGTGGCCGCGCTCTTCATCTGGCTGGTGAAGTACACGAGGTTTGGCAAGGCGCTGTACGCCGTGGGCGGCAACCGTCAGGCCGCGATCTACGCCGGGATCAACCCGGACCGCACCGTGCTCACCGTGTACCTCGTGGAAGGCCTGCTGCTGGGGGTGGCGGGGATCCTGAAAGCCACCACGGCCAACCGGCTCATGCCGTCCGTGTTCCAGGGACGGGAAATGGTGTTCATCGCGGCCGCCGTAGTGGGCGGCGTGAACATCATGGGCGGCTCGGGCAAGCTCCTGGGGGCCGTGTTCGGGGCGGCGCTTGTCTACCTGCTCAGCATCACCATGATCTACATGGGGTTCCAGGATTACTTCCAGTTCGCCCTGCAGGGGATCATCATCATCATCGCGGTGTTCATCACCGTGACGGACTTCACACCGGCGCGAAAGAGGCTTCGACGGATGTTCGCACGAGGGAAGACACTGTGAGCGGGGCGCCTGTCACGGACGTCGGTCCGGGCCCGCGGCTCCCGCGGTTCCGGTTCACCTACCAGTGGGCGCTCGGGGCCCTGCTGGCGGCGCTCGTCGTGGGGTTCGGGCTCCTGCAGCCCGTGTTCTTCCACCTGAACGTCCTGCTGGACGCGGTCACGATCGTCGGAGAGATCGGCATCATGGCCCTGGCGATGACGTTCATCATCACCACGGGCGGTATCGATCTCTCCGTGGGCTACATCCTGGAGCTCAGCGCCATTGTCTTTGGCGTGGTCCTGAAGCGCAGCGGCAGCCTCGCGGAGGCCATCGTGGCCTCCCTGCTGGCGGGAACGGCCTGCGGCCTGTTCAACGGGTTTATCATCTCCCGGACACGCATCCCGCCCCTGGTGACCACCCTGGCCACGATGAACCTCTATCGCGGACTGTCCTTCATCATTGCCGGGACCAGCTCGTACAGCGGGTTCCCGGCGGGTTTCAAGCTGATCTCCACCTACCTCGTGTTCGGCGCGGTGCCGATCCAGCTCTTCTATTTCGTGCTGCTGTTCGTGTTCTTCCACCTCGTGTACGCGCGTGGCAGCCTTGGCCGGAACCTCAAGGGCATCGGGTTCAACGAGGGCGTGCTGCTGTTCTCCGGCATCCGCACCAAGAGCCTGCTGCTGGGTATCTACACGCTGTGCGGCCTGATGTGCGCCGTGGCAGCTCTCGTGTACCTTGGAAGGCTTTCCGCCGCCAAGACCAGCATGGGGGATGGCCTGAACCTGCAGGTCATCACCGCCGTGGTACTGGGCGGAACGTCCATCATGGGAGGCGTGGGCAGCATCGTCGGCACGTTCCTGGGGGTGCTTCTCATCGGCGTGCTGCGCAAGGGGTTCACCCTGATCAACCTCGGGGGCAACGTGTTCAACTTCACGCTCGGCCTCATCCTCATCGTTGCCCTGGTGGTGTTCGCGGTCCTGGAGGAGCGCAAGAAGGTCTCTGGCCCGTTGAAGAGGTGAGACGACCATGAGCGAAGCAGACCCCATACCCTGGTACCGGTCCCCGATTCCGCGGGAGACACTTCGGGAGCTCACCACGCGGCGCACGCTGGGGCCTCTCGTCCACGTGCTCGGGCACATCGCCTTCGCCGTCCTCACGGCGGCGTTCGCGCTGTATTCCTTCGCAAGGCTTCCGTGGCCCGTAACCGTGGCTGCCGTTTACCTGCACGGGACGTTCTACAACTTCCTGGGCATGTTCACCGGTATCCACGAGCTCTCTCACTCCACCGTGTTCAAGCAGAAGTGGCTCAACACGGCGTTCTACGTCATCCTGGGAATCCTGACCTGGAACAACATCTACAAGTTCCGCTCCAGCCATTTCATGCACCACCAGTTCACCACGTGGTCCGGGCGGGATGGGGAGGTCGTGCTCCCGGAGAAGTTCCGTCCCATCGACTGGCTCTTCATGTTCACGGTCACGCCGGTCTCGGGAGCGGGCGGCATACCGGGGATCGTGTCCCTCGTGTGGGACACGATCCGCTACGCATTCGGCTCTCTCAAGGGTGAGTGGGAGCTGCGGCTCTTCCCCGAGAGCAAGAAGACCGAGCGCCGCCAGATCTACAGGTTTGCCCGCATCACGCTTGCGTTCCACATCCTGAGCGCGGCGTGGTTCGTGTGGTCCGGCCACTGGATCCTTCTGTTTGTTGTGACGTTTGGAAGCTTCATCGCGCCGTGGCTGGCCGTCCTATGCGCGCTCCCCCAGCACCTGGGGCTCAAAGGGAACGTGCCGGACTGGCGAATCTGCGCGCGGACGGTGCTGATGAACCCGATCGTCCGTTTCTTCTACTGGAACATGAACTACCACGTGGAGCACCACATGTTCGCAAGCGTTCCGTTCTACAACCTCCCGAGACTGAACGCCGCCATCGCGAACGACCTTCCACGGCCCAAGGCGAGCCTTCCGGCAGCCTGGAGGGAGCTGGTGCCGGTCATCCGCCGCCAGCGACGGGAGCCGCAGTACTGCGTGGTGCCCGACCTGACGGGTTTGGGAAGAAGCCCTCGAGGAGGAGCCGCATGACTCGTTTCGCGTTCAAGATGAAGCTGAAACCGGGCTTCGTGGAGGAGTACAAGCGGCGCCACGATGCGATCTGGCCGGAGCTCTCCGCCCTGCTGAAAAGCACGGGTGTGGCGGACTACTCCATCTTTTTCGACGAGGCGACGGAGACGCTGTTCGCCGTGCAGAAGCAGACGGGGGCCTCCTCATCCCAGGACCTCGGGACGAACCCGATTGTTCGGCGCTGGTGGGACTACATGTCCGACATCATGGAGACGAACCCCGACAAGTCTCCCGTCAGCATCCCGCTGCGGGAAGTATTCTGGATGGAGTGACAGATGACCCCTGCCATGAGCTCTCGCGAGCGTGTCCTGCGCGCGTTTCGAAGGCAGGCCGGGCTCCCCGACCGGCCCCCGCTGGAGTTCGACCTGTGCCGCAGCCTCACCGACGCGTTCGGAAGGAAGCTCGGCATCGCGCCCCGGTACGCGCTTTCCTACTACGAGGACCTGACCTACCGGATATCCGCCAACGAGATCCGCACCGCCATGGGAAGCGACTGCGTGGTGGTGGGGGGGACGGTGCGGTCCGGTTTCGTCCCGGAGCCTGTCAGTGGCAGCGTCACCCGCAACGAGTTCGGCATGTCCATGTCCCCCACGCAGTTGTACGTGGAAGTGGTGAAATGCCCGCTTGACGAGGCGCAGTCCGTGGCCGACGTCGAGCGCTACGCGTTCCCGGATCCCCGCGCCCCCGGGCGCTTTGATGAGGCGCGCCGGGACATCGACCGGTTTGCCCGCGACTACTTCGTCATCGGGGACGTGGAGCTTTCCCTGTTTGAGCTTGCCTGGCACCTCACGGGAATGGAGAAGTACCTCATCGGCATGGCCATGG
>DASRZR010000173.1:0-6465 GCA_035686185.1 Spirochaetia bacterium
GCTCCAGCCCGGAAGTTCACGCCTACCTTGCCGTAGCTGATGCCGCCGCGGATGTACAGCGTGTTGAACCCGATCTCACCATACACGAGGAATGGCCGCAGCACGATCTTCAACCCGGCGTCCCACAGGTTCAGGAAGCCCGGGGCGTTGATACCGTACACGGTGTACCCGCTGCTCGGGTCCACGTACGTCGTGTTGTTGTAGACCCAGTAGTCGGGCATCGCGTAGGCGTCCCAGGACAGGTACAGGATGGACCAGTTGTATCCCACGTGGAAGCTCAGGAGCGGGTCCACGTTGTTGGGGTCCGGGGGATTTCCCACCTGGCCCGGCGTCAAGCCAATGCCCAGCTCAGCCTCGGAGAAGGCGGCGGGGACTGCCAATGCCAGAAGCAGGATCGCTGCCAAAGGCACCAGAAGCTTCTTCATTTCAATCCCTCCTTATCCCCACGGCTGGGGACAGAACAGCTTGCCTCGTGCACCCATTATAACACGCGGCCCGGCTGAAACCAACACCAGTCCCGGTGCGCAACGCTGACATCTCCTTGATGGAACCGGGTGCGGCCTGATAGGATGGGCCCGGATGGGCTTCACGGTCCTCGCTATCAATCCAGGCTCCACCTCCACCAAGTGCGCCATCTACCGGGAGAGCCAGGAAGTATGGAAGAAATCGGTTTCCCACAGGTCGGAAGACCTGGCCCGGTTCCGCAAGGTCCTGGACCAGCTCGAGTATCGAAGCACGGCGGTACGTGAAGGTCTCTCGGAGTCCGGTGTTCCGCAGACTGAGATATCGGCCGTCGTAGGCCGAGGGGGCCTGCTGAAGCCGCTCCCCGGCGGCGTCTACGAGGTCAACCAGAAGATGAAGGCGGACCTCCTGGCGGAGAAGTACGGCCGGCACGCCTCCAACCTGGGGGCGTTGATCGCTGACTCCCTGGCCGCGGAGATGGGGGTGCCCGCGTTCATCGTGGACCCCGTGGTAGTGGACGAGCTGGAGGACATCGCGCGGCTGTCCGGCATCCCGGGGATCCCCCGCCGGTCCATCTTTCACGCGCTGAACCAGAAGGCAATCGCGCGGCGCGCCTGCGCCTCTCTGCGGAAGAAGTACGCGGAGGCCACGCTGGCGGTGGCGCACATGGGGGGCGGGACCTCCATTGGCCTGCACGTGAACGGCAGGGTGGTGGACGTGAACAACGCGCTGGACGGGGACGGGCCGTTCTCCATCGAGCGGGCCGGCACGGTGCCGGCCGGAGACTGGATGCGCTGGGTGCTTTCCCACCAGCATGACCCGCAGGCGCTGCAGCTCATGCTGACCGGGCAGGGCGGCCTGGTGGCCTACCTCGGCACGAATGACTTCACGGCCATCGAGAAGTCCGCGCTGGGGGAGGGGACGCTGGACCGCCAGCAGTGTAATACGCTGGTGCGCTCGCTGTGCTACCAGATCTCCAAGTCCATCTGCGGCCTCGCGGCGTTCACGGGCGGCGCGCTGGACGCGGTGGTGCTCACCGGCGGCCTGGCGTTCTCCCGGCGCGTGGTGGAGGAGATCACCCCCCGGGTGTCGTTCCTGGCGCCGGTGCTCGTGTTCCCCGGGGAGAACGAGCTGGAGGCGCTGGCCCTCGGGGCGCAGGAAGTGCTTCGCGGGGAGACGGCCCCGCGGACGTATGAAGGATGAAGGAAGGAATGCAGAGACGTCGGATCAAGGTTGTGGACGGGAGGTTTCAGTACCGCGCGATTGCCCTTGCGCTCAGCGTCGTGCTGATGGGGCTGGTCCTGTTTGCCGCGGTGGCGGCGCTGTGGTACCTGGCGGCCCGGGCATCCGGCCGTGCCCCGGACGGACAGCTCCTGCTCATCATCCTGCCGCCCCTGCTGGTGAACGATCTTGCCATCATGGTGGTGGCCATCGTGGCGGGAATCACCGTCACCCACCGCATCGCCGGGCCGGTCTTCCGGATCGCCACGGACATCGACCGCACGCTGTCCGGGGAGCGCGGCGTGCGCGTCAGCCTGCGCCGGGGGGATTCCCTGTCGGAGCTTGCGGAAAAGGTGAATGCGCTGATTGAGCGTGTCGACGGCAAGCGGGCGCGCTGAGGCGCCGGTCCTCCCTTACAACCGCAAGTACCTCGGTTCCAAGCGCCAGCTCCGCGAGTGGCTCGCGGACCGCATGTGCGCCATCGCCGGCACTCCCGGCACGTTCCTGGACGGCTTCTTCGGCACGGGCTCCGTGAGCGTGGCCATGGCGGGGCGCGGGGTGCGGCGTATCGTGGCGGTGGACAACCTGCGCTGCAACTGCGTGATCCTCCGGGGCTGCACCGCGCAAAGCCCCCGGACTACCGAGCTCCTGCAACGGCTCAACGCGCGGGAGCCAGTCCGCGGGTACGTGAGCCGGCACTACGGCGGCACCTACTTCACCTCCGGCAACTGCCGGCGGATGGATGCCATCCGGGAGGAGATCCAGCGCCTCCACCAGGCCGCGGAGATCACCCCCGCGGAGCACGACATCCTCCTGGCGAGCTTCCTGCTGGGCGCGGACCGGGTGGCCAACACCATCGGGCAGTACGATGCGTTTCTCAAGAACATCCGTTCCCGCAACCGGCCCGGCGGTCCCCATCTCCTTGACGATCGCGTGCACACGCCGTTCGTTCTCCAGCCGCTGGATCGCATCCCGGACGCGAGCATCGAGGTCAGGGAAGCGGACATGCTGGCCGTGGCGGGTGCGATAGAAGCGGATATTGCGTACCTGGACCCGCCCTACAACCATCGCCAGTACTGCGACAACTACCACGTGCTGGAGAACCTTGCGCGCTGGGAGAAACCCGCGGTGCACGGCAAGACGCGCAAGTTCGACCGCACCGGCCTGAAAAGCCCGTTCTCCCAGCGCCCCCAGGCCGCCGAGGCGCTGCGTGCGCTGGTGGCCGCGGTGCGCGCGCCGAACGTCTTTCTATCCTACAGCTCGGAGGGGATCCTCACGCGGGAGCAGATCATCGGCATATTGGAGCAGCGGGGAACGACCACCCTCCTGGAGATCCCGTACCCGGTGTTTGGAAACGGCGCGGGCGTGTCCCGGCGCCGCAGCGTGAGCGAGTTCCTGTTCCACCTCAAGGTGAGGCCCTAGCATGGCCCGGCAGAAACGGGAGCTCATCGGGGAAGACGGAAGCTCCCGGGGGTTCTACTCGGAAGACAACCGGGTGAACGACCTTACCGGCCGGGAGTGGGTGTTCTGGACCCGGTCCGTCATCACCAAGCCCTACCCGCCGAACCTCCAGCACGCGCTCAGGAACCAGCACGGCGGCCAGAAGCCCCCCGACCTGTGCGCGGACCTCCTGCGCGTGTTCACAAAGGAAGGGCAGGTGGTGCTGGACCCGTTCATGGGCGTCGGTGGCACGCTGCTGGGCGCCTCCCGATCCGGGCGCAGGGCCGTGGGCATCGAGATCAACCCGGAGTGGACCGGCATCTACCGCGAGGTGTGCGCCCGGGAGGGAATAGAGATCCAGGAAGTCCTGGAGGGCGATGCGGCACAGGTGCTGCCCCGGCTTTCGGGCCGGGTGTTCGACTGCGTGCTCACGGACGTGCCCTACTGGTCCATGGACACGGTGTCCCGTTCTCGGGGGACCTGGAAGCGCGTGGGCCGGCCGGCGGCCCCGGTCAGGGCCAGCAAGCTTTCCGCGTTCCACTCCGGAAGCTACCGCACCAAGGAGGAGTGGCTGCAGCGGATGCAGGAGACCTTCCGGCTGGCGGCAGGGCTTCTCAAGGCGGACGGCTACCTGCTTTCTTTCATAGGGGACATGTACCGTGACAACGAGTACCATTGCCTGTCAGCGGAGCTTGCCGCGGTCATCGCCAGGATACCGGAGATGGTCTGGAAGGCGAACCTCGTGTGGTACGACGTGTCGAAAAAGCTGCACCTGTACGGCTACCAGTACTCCTACATCCCGTCCCTCATCCACCAGAACGTGCTGGTATTTCGCCGGGAGCCGGCGCGCAGCGGATGAATAATAAGGCGCCCCATGCCGATGGAAAACTGATGCGTACACATCGACTGCTGGCCGCAGCCGCCGTTTTTGCGGCGGTTTTCGTGCTCCCCGCGTCCTCGGACTCCTTCGTGCCGCTTCCCCCGCCGTCTTCTCCCCAGGGGCCTCCCAACGGCGTGCTGGAGGCGGACAGCACCGGCAGCGGCACCACGGACTACCGCGCCTACTACGACTCCCGCGGTCACCTGGTGCGGGAGGAGATGGACTACGCGCACAAGGGCCGCATGGATACGTTCTGGTACTACAAGAACGGCCTGCTGGACCGTGTGGAGATCGATACCAAGGGCACCGGCAAGGTCGACCTGTGGGTCTACCTGCTGGAGGGCAAGTACATCCAGCGCTACGAGCGGGACACCACCGGCAGCGGCAAGCCGGACGTGGTGAAGGTGTTCGGAACAAACTGAAAGGCGGTCTCCACAGCGAATGGCCGAGTACATCCAGGGGTTCCATTCAATAGAAGAAGCCATCCGCCGCGGCGCGGGCACCGCCACGCTCCTCGTCTCCCGGGAAGGCCCGCGCATCTCCCAGGTCCGCGAGCTCGCGGAGAGGAAGGGCGTGCCCGTCTCCGAGGTCGGTGACAGCGAGCTCACGGACCTCTGCGGCTCCCCGTCCCACCGGGGCGCGCTCCTGCTCATCGAGCGTCCGTCCGCGTCCCAGCGCTCCAGCCTCAAGCATCACCTCTCCGAGCTGGACGGGAACAGGAACCTCGTGCTCGTGCTGGACGGGGTCACGGACCCCCAGAACCTCGGCGCCATCCTGCGGTCCGCGGACCAGTTCCGCGTGGACCTCGTGGTCATCCCGGCCCGGCGCTCGGCGCAGGAGAACCAGACGGTGAGCAAGGTCTCCTCCGGCGCCAGCGAGTACGTGCCGCTTGCCGTGGTGCCGAACATCCCGTCCGCCCTCGAGCAGCTCAAGGAGAAAGAGTTCTGGATCTTCGGCGCGGACGCCGGCGGGAAGAGCACGACGGAGCTGAAGCTCAACGGCAACGTCTGCATCGTCATGGGAAGCGAAGGGGCGGGGATGCACCGGCTGGTCCGTGAGAAGTGCGATTTCCTGGTGAGCATCCCCACCGCGGGGCACGTGGATTCCTTCAACGTCTCCGTGGCGGCCGGCATCCTCCTGTTCGAGACTCGGCGGCAGCAGGGCTTCCCCCACCTGGCCCGGCGCTAGGGCCCGGGGGTCTTCCGTGCGCGCGCTGCTCTCCCCGCAGCGGCCTCCCGTACGCCGTGGGGCTACCGCGGCGCCCTGAGGATCCTTTCCGCCAATAGCACCGCGTTCAGCACTCCCTGCTTGCCCACGCCCATGGTGGCAACGGGAACGCCGCGCGGAAGCTGGAGAATGGAAAGCAGCGCGTCCATCCCGGACAGGGGACCGGCCACCAGCGGCACGCCGATCACCGGCAGCTTCACCAGGGACGCTACGACGCCCGGCAGCGCGGCGGACAGGCCGGCCGCGGCAATGACCACGCGGTAGCTGGCCTCTTCCGCTTTCAGGAACGCAACGAGCTGTTCCAGGTTCCTGTGGGCGGAGATCACCTTCAGGTCAAAGCTCATGCCTTTCTCGGAGAGGAGCTGGAGGCCCGGCTCCACGGCCTGGGTGTCAGACTCCGACCCGATGATGAACAGCACGTCCTTCATTTCAGCCCCTTTCCAGGAACTTTGCCCCGATATCGTTTCGGTGCCACGCGCCGTCGAACCGCACGCCATCGGCAGCGGCATGGGCCCTGTCCCGCGCCTCCGCGAGCGTGGCACCGAGGCCCACCGCGGTGAAGCAGCGCCCGCCTCCCGTGCGCACCGCGCCCGCCGAGTCTCTGACGGTGGAGGCGTGAAACACCATGGACTCACCTTCCCGCGCGGCGGGGATCGCGGTCACGCGGGTGCCTTTCTCCGAGGTGTCGGGGTACCCGCGGCTTGCCACTACCACGCCCAGTGCGGCGCCGGGCCGGGCGCCGAGTGAGAGACGGCCCAGGGTCCCGGAAGCCATGGCATCCAGGATCTCCCCCAGGTCGGCTCCGAGCATCGGCAGAAGGACCTGGGTTTCCGGGTCTCCGAACCTGACGTTGAACTCCAGCACCTTCGGGCCCTGCGCCGTGATCATGAGGCCGAAGTACAGCACCCCGGCGTAGCACAGCCCGTCCCGGCGCAGTGCCGCGTAGGTCGGCTCCACGATCTGCGTCCGTATCCGTGCCATCAGGGCCTCATCCACCCAGGGCACCGGGCAGATGGATCCCATGCCGCCGGTGTTGGGGCCGGTGTCACCATCGTGCGCTTTCTTGAAGTCCGTGCAGGGCGGGGCAACAAGGAAGTCCTTCCCGTCACTGAGACCGAAGATCGAGACCTCCCAGCCCTCCAGGAACTCCTCCACCAGCAGGGCGTCTTCTTTCAGGATGTCCAGTCCGAACGCGATGAGCTCCGCCGTGTTGCGGGACTCCAGCACGCCCTTGC
>DASRZR010000174.1:0-4161 GCA_035686185.1 Spirochaetia bacterium
CCTGATGAGAGAGTTCCTGGGGATGAAGTAGAGCGGCGCCGCTGGCCGGCGGCTCACCGGGCCCGCGCGATGCGGACCTGTTCGGTGATGGTCTCCTCGCTGGAGCTAAGCTGGTCCTTGGCCGCCATCAGCCTCGCCCGGGCGGCGGCGAACGCGCCGGCCGCGATGTCCTGGCGCGCTTCATCCACGGCGTCCCGCGCCTGGTCCGGAACTGCTGCCAGCGGAGCAATCACTTCCATCTTGACGCGGGGCACGCGTCGGGCGGCCCACATCTTCGACTCGAACCCGGGGATGGCGGCGGTCACCTCGTCCACGAGGCCTGCCGCCTCGGTGGCAACTTCCTTCTTTGCATCCTGGGCCGCGGAGCCCGCCCGGGTGGCGAGCGTCACCGTGTCATGGGCGAGGGAGGAGCACGCGTCGTAGTTGCGGGACAGCGCCGAGTGATGCGCCTGCTGCTCGATCTCCGCCTGCAGCGCCGCCATCTTGTCCTGCGCGGCGCGCAGGGCGTCCGGCGCGTAGGTGACGATGTCCGTGTTGCGCGCCGCGGCGTCCACCGCCGCGCGCGCGGCATCGATGGCGGCCTGCGGCGGATGGGCGCACCCGGCGAGCAGAGCAAGGAACAGGGCGACGGCGAACGCTCGAGTCATCTTCATTCTATTGGAATCCTTTGTGCAGGCAACCCCGGCGGGCCGCACGGACCCAGCGCCGCGCACGGGATCACTCTTGTATCCGCGATTTTCGTGCGAAGGAAAACCGATTTTTCCCATGATGTCAAGTGAACGGGCCATTCCGCGGCGTTGAAAAGCGGCGGATTCCGTTGTACGTTCGGTGTGGAAGAGGAGAGTGGCATGAAAACCGCGATGAGGGCATTCCTGTACCTTGCCGTCGCGCTCGGCATCAGCGTCGGGCCTGCCTTTGCCCAGGGCTTCGCGCCGAAAAGGATCTGGACGCTCGTCGTCACGGTGAACGCTCCGAACGCCGTGGTGTACGTGGACAACGTGCCCGCTCCCGGCGGCAGGACGATGGTGGCCGGCGGCGCCCACAACGTGAAGGTCCACGCGGACGGCTACTTCGATTTCAACGGCCCCGTGGTCGTCAACGGGAACACGACGTTCCCGGTGACGCTCACGCCGCAGGGGTTCCCGCTCACCATCCGCGTGGCGGCGCCGGGCGCGCACGTGTTCGTGGACGGGGTGGAGATCACGGGCACCGTCCCGATGGTGGCTCCGGGGCCGCACCAGGTGCAGGTGAACGCGTACGGCTTCCTCCCGTATGCCGTCACGCTGAACGTGAACGGCCCGATGGCGTTCGACGTGGCCATGCAGCCGGCGCTCGCGCTGCAGGTGAACGTGAACGTGCCCACCGCCATCATTTCCGTTGACGGCGTGCCGGCCCAGGGGCTCACCGCCTACGTCACGCCGGGCCCCCACCAGCTCCTCGTGCACGCGGACGGCTACCTGGACTGGAGCGGCATGCTCACCGTCAACCGCAACATGACGTTTGCCGTGCGGCTCAACCCCGCCGGCTTTCCCATGACCATCCGCGTGGCCACGCCGGGCGCGTCGGTGTTTGTGGATAACGCCGAGGTGACCGGCACGGTCCCGTCCGTGGGGCCGGGTCCCCACCAGGTGCGCGTGAGCGCTCCTGGCTTCCTCGACTACACGGCGACTGTCAACGTCACGGCCCCGTTCACCATGGACGTGGTGCTGCAGTCCGCCTCCGCGACGATCTCCTTTGTCATCCCGGCCGGTTTCCAGGACCCCGAGATGAGGCCGGGGGATCCGCGCGGCCAGGTGCGCATCTTCATCGACAACCGGCTGGCCAACCCGAGCTTCCAGATGCAGAACATTGTCGTGGCGCCGGGACGGCACGTGATCCGGGTCTCCTCCGGGGCGTTCTCCTCCCAGCTTGGCGAGCTTGTCGTGCAGCCCGGGCAGAGCTACGTGGTGGAGCTCAGCCTTGGCCTGAACGTGCACGCGGGACAGCAGTAGAGGGCGTGGCATGAAGACCGTTTTCGTCATGTTGCTTCTCGTGGTGCCGCTGGTCTCCGTGTGCGCCGACGTGGCCGCGACGGTGGCCCAGGCGGACGCCCTGCACAACCAGGGTGCCTACGCGGATGCGGTGAAGCTGCTGCTCGGCGCCGTGTCCACCGCCGCGGGCGGCCGCGAGCAGGCGGAGCTGTACTGGCGCGCGTCCCGTGAAACCATGGAAATAGGGGACGTGGCTGCCAGGGCCGGAAAGCCGGCGGACAGCGTGCTGGCCATCTTCACGGAAGGGGAGGGGTACGCGGACAAGGCCATTGCGGCGGACCCCGGCAATGACCTTGGCTACTACTGGAAGTCAGCGAACATAGGCCGCTGGGGACAGGTGAAGGGCATCGTGAACTCGCTCTTCAAGGCGGCCCCCATGAAGGACCTCCTCGTGAAGGAGCTGTCCCTGAACCCGGAGCGCACGGACGCCTACTACGTCCTGGGTGAGCTGTACCGGGAGCTCCCCGCCTGGCCGGTGTCCTTCGGGAACGTGGACGCCGCGGTCTCCTTTGGAAGGCGCGCGGTGGACACCCGTCAGCAGCAGGTCAAGGACGGTGAGGAGAAGGAGCTCGTGTACAACTTCTACACGGAGCTTGCGAAGTCCCTGTACAAGCGCAACTGGTCGGCCGCCACGCGCCTGGCGGAGCAGAAGAACAAGGCGGCCAAGCTCGCGTCGGCCTCCAGCGCCGTGGACAAGGCCTCCTTCTACGAGGCCACCGTGACGCTGGCCAACCAGCCTGACCGGGAAGAGGCCAAGGCGCTCGTGCAGTGGGTGGTGAGCCAGCTCACCTCCGCACCGTCAATCACGGCTCCGGAGAAGAAGGATCTTCAGAAGGCGCAGGACGTCCTGAAGGGCTGGTAGGCCCCGGAAGGGACTGCTTCCCGCCGGGCGGCTTTTCCCCGGGCTTTTTTCCTCCCGCCCGGGGGAACGGGTTGGTATTCGGCGTGCGGTGAAGGCCGGACTTCAGGAGGCTCGCCTTGGTGAGGGCGCTCTCTCCCATGCGCTGCTGAAGGCGAAAGACCGCTTCCTCCACCTTGCCCCGCTTCGCGCCGCGGTCCGGGAACAGCTCGAGCTGGTCCTGCGTCTCCAGCGGGGAGAGGTTGGAGAAACCGATTCCCACCAGCCGCACGGGCGTGGAGCCGTTCCATCTGGATTCCAGCAGCTCCCGGGCCACGGCGGACAGCTCGTCAGCGGATGCAATCCAGTGCCTGATGGTCCGCTGGGCGCTTACGGTGGTGAAGTCGTGGAATCGCAGCTTCAGCGCCACGGTCTTGGACTTCCATCCTCCCTCGAGCATGCGGAACATCACCTGGTGGGAGAGCTCCAGCAGGACCCTCTCGATGCCGGCCCGGTCCCGGCGGTCGCGCTCAAAGGTGACCTCGCTGGAGAGCGAGCGGCTGTGGGGCTCCTCGCCGAAGATGCCGGGATCATGCCCGCGGCATGCGGCGGACAGGAACGCGCACGCACCCCTGCCCAGCAGGCGGGCCAGCTCGGGCTGCGGCATTCCCCGGAGCTGGGTCACGGACGTGATGTTCAGCTCGGTCAGCCTCGCAAGCGTCTTGTCCCCTATCCCCCAGAGATCCTTCAGTGGTATGCGGTCCAGGAACTCCTCGGCCTGTTCGGCGAGGACCTCCACCAGCCCGTCCGGCTTGCCGGCATTCGTTGCCATCTTGGCCAGGTACCGGTTCGGACCGATGCCCACGGAGATGGCAAGACCGGTATGGCGGCGCACCTCCTCCTTCAGCCGGGCCCCGGTGGCCGGGGCCGGGCCGAACAGGCGCTCGGTGCCGGTGAGGTCCAGGAAGGCTTCGTCCACGGAGATCTGCTGGAGGTGGGGCGTGAACCCGGACAGGATGTGCATCACCTCCCGGGATACCTGCAGGTAGCGTTCCATTCGCACGGGCAGGTAGACGCCCTGCGGGCAGCGCCGCGCGGCCTGGGAGATGGGCATGGCGGAGTGGATCCCGAACCGACGCGCCTCGTAGGAGCAGGCGGACACCACCCCGCGGTGGCCCGGGGCCGCCCCGACGATGACCGGACGGCCTTTCAGCTCCGGGTTGTCCCGCTGCTCCACGGACGCGTAGAACGCGTCCAGGTCCACGTGGAAAAACACCGGCCGGCTGCCCGGTG
>DASRZR010000175.1:0-6025 GCA_035686185.1 Spirochaetia bacterium
CCCACGGTATCGATCCTGCCGAGGATCTGCAGGCCTGGCACCTCGTGCAGACCCCCGGCGTCCCGCACCAGCAGGCCGCGCGGGCCACGAGTGAGGAAGATCGTCGCGTTCCACCGGGCAAACAGCGTCTGAAGCGCGCTTTCCGCCTCGTGACGCGGCACCGGCTGGCTGCTCTCCCACTCCGCGCCGACCAGGCGCAGCGCCTCCCGGTCGTTGAGCTTGCGACTGGCCCCCGGGCAGTCGTCATTGAAGCTGCGGCTGTCACAGATGAACGGCACCCGCGCCGCGGGGATGAGCGCGGCCAGGTCCGCGCGGAACTGGTCCGTGTGAACTCCGTGAAGGAGCTGCTGGTTGACGATGACGAGGTCCAGGCCGGGCAGGGACTGCCGCAGGGCCTCTATCAGCCGGGCGCCCACCCCGGCATCCAGCGCGTTGGCGTTCCCGAAGTCGATCCGGGCCTGCTCGGAGTCTCCCTCCACTGGCTTGATGTACACCGGGGTGTCCCAGCGGCTGCCCTGGACCATCACCCCCGCGTGATCCACGTGGATGGCGTCCAGCAGGCGCCCCATCTCCCGGCCGAACGGGTCGTCTCCCACCACGCCGAAGGCCCGCACGCCGGCCACGCCAAGGGCCGCCAGGTTGGCGGCAACGTTGCCCGCTCCCCCCAGGGAGTAGCGCTGGACGCTTACCGGCCGGGTGGCGAGGCCCGTCTCTATGCTGATCTCCGACAGCGAGGCATCAAGGGTCCAGTACGCGTCCAGGCAGAAGTCCCCCACCACGCCGATGCGGACGCGGCTGACGCGGGATAGCAGGTCGTCGAGCTGCCGAACAGATGCCAGGGGAGGCGTTTCCATGACCGTACCGGCGCGGAGTGTAATCGACGCGGAGGCTCACCATCAAGTATAGTGCGGCGGAGAAGACCATGAAATACCAGGAAATCATTGAGCGAACGAGGGCGCTGGCGGCGCGGCCTGCGCGGACGCCGAACGCCGAAAAGGCCGGCGCCATCCTCAAGGCTTTCACGGACCGCACCAGCGGCTCGGCGCGGCTGTTCCAGCAGGCCGGGCGCGTGATCCCCCGGGGCTGCGAGCACGCGTGGACGCCCAGCGTCCCCTACCCTCTGTTCATGAGCCACGGCCGGGGCAGCCGGCTCTGGGACGTGGACGGCAACGAGTACGTGGACTACGTCCTGGCCGGCGGGCCGCTGATCCTGGGGCACAACCCGGAGGGCCTGCGGCGAAGCATGATGGACCTGGTCGGGAAGCGCACGTGGTTTCACGGCTTCTCCGACGAGATGGAGGTCAAGGCCGCGGAGAAGATCGTCCATCACTTTCCGGGGATCGATCGCGTGCGGTTCACCGCCTCCGGTACGGAGGCGAACGCCGCGGCGGCGCGCATCGCGCGCTCCCACACGGGAAAGAAAAAGGTGGTCAAGTTCCTGGCCGGCTACCACGGGTGGAGTGACCAGTTCCTCACGGACATGGAGGTACCGGGAAGCGGACGCTTCGTGTCCATGGGCGTGCCGGGCGAGGTCCTGGACCTGACCGTGCTCGTGCCGCCGAACGACCTGGACGCGCTTGACCGCGCGCTGGCGGAGCACGCCTCCGACGGCGGCGTGGCCGCGGTGTTCTGCGAGCCGATGGGCGGAGAGTCCGGCCTCGTTCCGTTCGAGGACGGCTTCCACGCGAAGGCCATCGAGGTGGCCCACCGCCACGGCGCGCTGTACGTCTTCGACGAGGTGGTCACCGGCCTCCGCATGGGGCTGGGGGGAGCGCAGGAGGTCCTGGGCGTGAAACCGGACCTCACCACGCTGGGCAAGGCGCTGATGGGCGGATGGCCTTCCTGCGGCGCCGTGGGCGGCAGCGCGGAGGTCATGGAGACGGCCACCGCCGGGGTCATCCCGGACGGGAAGCCGTTCGCCTACCTCGCCGGCACGCTGGCGGGGAACACGCTGTCCGCGGCCGCGGCCTACCACACCATCGTGGAGCTGGAGAAGCCCGGCGTGATGGAGCGCCTGTTCATGGTGGCCGGTGACCTCGTGGACAAGCTGAACGGGTTGTTTTCCTCCCGGTCCAGCGGGTTCTTTGCCTTCAACTTCGGCGGGATCATCCGCATCGAGATGACGGCGCCGCACGGCGTGCCGCTCACCGGGCCGGAGGTGTTCCCCGAGATCCTCGTGAGGCGCGGGCTGCTGGAGCAGTACTCGGCCATCGTTCACGCCCACGGAGTGCTCACGAGGAACGGCCGGGACATGGTGTCCAGCGCGCACACGACAAAAGACAACGACCGGGCAGTGGCCGCCTTCGGCGCGCTGCTGGACGTGCTGGACTGACGGAGGGGCCATGAAGGAGAAAGAGAAAAAGACCGCGCGCACGGCGCTCGTAACGGGCGCATCGCGGGGCATCGGGAAGGCAATCGCCGCGGCGCTCGCCACCAGCGGCTGGGAGGTCACCGGCACGTGCCGCAACCCGCGGAAGTTGTCCGTGGAAGACCGGGTGCCCGGCGTCCGCTACGTCCCGCTGGACTTCTCCCGGAAGGCGAGCGTGGAGGCGCTGGCACGGAAGGCCGGCAGCTTCGAGCTGCTCGTGAACAACGCGGGCAGCAGCGCCATCGGCCCGGTGGAGGAGACGCCGCTGGACCGGGTCAGGGCCCTGTTCGAGGGCAACTTCTTCGGAGCGGTGCGCCTCACGCAGGCGGCCCTGGCGGGCATGAGAAAGCGGCGCCGCGGCACCGTCCTGTTCATCGGCTCCATGGCCTCCGAGCTCCCCCGACCGTTCATGTCGTTCTACGCGGCCAGCAAGGCCGCGCTGAAGGCGTTCGTGGAATGCCTCCGGCTTGAGGTCCGCGGGTTTGGTATCCGGGTGGCGGTGGTGGCGCCGCTTTCCGTTGCCACGATGACACAGCAGGAGCGCGCGCCGGTGAAAAGCGCCGACTACGCGGAGACGGTGGCACGGGTGAAGAAGATCCGTGACCGCATGATCATGGGAGGGGTCGACCCGCAGGCGGTGGCGGAGACCGTGCTGGACGTGGTGGGAAAGCGGCGGCCCCGGGCGTTCACGGTGACGGGGCACGCGGCGCCGATCATCGGTTTCCTGGCCCGGCACCTGCCGGCCCGCACGGTAGAGAGGTTGTCCGCCCGGCAATTCAAGCTATAATCCAGCCCATGCAGCCATCAGGGAAGATGAAGGCGCTCGTGAAGAAGCGCCCCGGCCCGGGGCTCGTCATGGAAGAGGTGCCCCTGCCCCCCGTGGGCGGCAACGACCTGCTGGTGAAGGTCACCCGGACCGCCATCTGCGGCACGGACCTCCACATCTGGAACTGGGACGCGTGGGCCCAGGCCACGCTGCACCCGCCCGTGGTGGCCGGCCACGAGTTCGTGGGCCGGATCGTGGACATGGGGGCCAACGTCAGCGGCTACAAGGTGGGAGAGCGCGTCTCGGGGGAAGGGCACATCGTCTGCGGCGTGTGCCGAAGCTGCCGGGCCGGGCGCCGGCACCTGTGCACGAATACGGTGGGCGTGGGCGTGCAGCGGGACGGGTGCTTTGCCGAGTACATCTCCCTGCCGGCCTCCAACGCCTGGCACGTGCACGAGAGCATCCCCTCGGAGATCGCTTCGTTCCTGGACCCGCTGGGCAACGCCACGCATTCCGCGTTGTCCTTCGACCTGGTGGGAGAGGACGTGCTCATCACCGGAGCCGGCCCCATCGGCATCATGGCGGCGGCCATCTGCCGGCACTGCGGCGCCCAGCGCATCGTTGTCACGGACGTCAACGACTACCGCCTGGGCCTGGCGCAGAAGATGGGGGCCACGATGACCGTGAACGTTCGGACCAGCTCCATCGAGGAAGCGCGGAAGAAGCTTTCCATCATCGGGTTCGACATCGGCCTGGAGATGTCCGGCAACGGCGCGGCCTTCGAATCCATGCTGGAGAACATGTACCACGGCGGGCGCATCGCGCTGCTGGGGATCCTGCCCAACTCCACCGGCATCCGGTGGGACCAGGTGATCTTCAAGGGGCTGGTGATCAAGGGGATCTACGGCCGGGAGATCTTCGAGACCTGGTACAAGATGCAGACCATGCTGCAGAGCGGGCTGGACGTGAGCCCGGTGCTCACGCACCGTTTCTCCTTCGATGAGTTCGAGAAGGGGTTCGCGGCCATGCAGTCCGGCGAGTGCGGCAAGGTGGTGCTTTCCGTTTCCGAGGAGTAACCATGCTGGACGAAGGAACGCGCGCGGAGCTTCGGCAGACCATCCAGGACATCCAGGCCGCCGGCACGCTGAAAGCTGAGCGCGTCCTGGGTTCCCCGCAGGGAGCGCGGATCTCGGTGCGCCCCGGCCGCGAGGTCCTGAACCTCTGCGCGAACAACTACCTGGGGCTCGCCTCCCACCCGGACGTGATCCGCGCGGCCCACGAGGCGCTGGACCGCTGGGGCTTCGGCCTTTCCTCCGTGCGCTTCATCTGCGGCACGCAGGAGATCCACCGGGAACTGGAGGAGCGGGTCAGCGCGTTCCTCGGCACGGAGGAGACAATCCTGTTTTCCTCCTGCTTCGATGCCAACGGCGGCCTGTTCGAGCCGATCCTGGACGCGGAGTGCGCGCTCATCACCGACGCGCTGAACCACGCCTCCCTCATCGACGGCGCCCGGCTGTGCAAGGCAAAGCGCTTCATCTACGCGCACGCCGACATGGCGGACCTGGAGGCGAAGCTGCGGGAGGCGGCACCCTGCCGGCGGCGCCTGATCGTGACCGACGGGGTGTTCTCCATGGATGGGGACCTGGCGAAGCTGCCGGAGATCTGCCGGCTGGCGGACGCCTGGGGCGCCCTGGTGGCCGTTGACGACAGCCACGCCACCGGGTTCATCGGCGCCGCGGGCCGGGGCACCATCGAGCGCCACGGCGTGTCGGGCCGCGTGGACGTGATCACCACGACGTTCGGAAAAGCGCTGGGCGGCGCCAGCGGCGGATGTGTCTCCGGTCGCCGGGAGATCATCGACGTGCTGCGACAGAGGAGCCGGCCGTACCTGTTCTCCAACTCGCTGGCGCCGGTGGTGGCGGCCACCACGGTGGCGGTCATCGACCTGCTCTCCGCGAGCGCCGGGCTGCGGGACCAGCTACGGCAGAACACCGAGTACTTCCGGCAGGCCATCACCGCCGCCGGCTTCGAGGTCAGGCCGGGGGAGCACCCCATCGTGCCGATCATGCTCCACGACGAGGCGCTGGCCGGCCGCATGGCGGACCGGCTCCTGGAGGAGGGCATCTACGTGATCGGCTTCTCCTACCCCGTGGTGCCGCGCGGACAGGCTCGCATCCGCGTGCAGCTTTCCGCGCTTCACACCCGCTCCGACCTCGAGACCGCCGTGGCCGCGTTCACCCGCGTGGGCCGGGAGCTGGGCGTCATCGCCTGAAGGACCTTTTCCGCGGGGCGCCGGCATGGGTATGATTGCTCCTGAGGAGGGCTGTCCCATGAGTCCGGAAGACAAGTCCAAGGTACAATCGCTGATCAGCGACCTGAACGGGCTGAGGTCTCGAAACCCGGAAGAGTCGAAGTTCAAGGACTGGAAGGAAAAGACTGAAAAGAAGCTGGAGGAGGTGTTCGGAAAGGGCTCCGAGCAGCTCGGACGCTTCAAGGGCGTGCGGTTCTTTGACTTCTCCCGGCGCGGCGGCGGAGTGCCCAAGGATGCGCCTCTTCGAGAGGAAGAGCGTGCCCAGTTCCTCAAAGGGCTGGAGGAGGCCCGCCGCCTGCTTTCCCACTTCGCAGGCTGAGACATCTCCAGGCGGGCGAGGCCTCACCGGTCCGCGCTGCCCCGTGGACCGGACCACAAAAATTCTTGACCGCCGTAGTCACCTATGTTACCCTCCCCGGGCAACAATCATTCAGCAATAAACTGTTCGGGGGGAAGAGCATGGAAAACACCGTTCCCAAACTGCTCTGGGCGGTCACCCAAAGGCTGCCGGATGCCCCGGCGCTCAGGAGCAAGGACAGGTCGGGAAGCTGGAGCACGCTCACCTTCCGGCAGTTCGCCT
>DASRZR010000176.1:0-15287 GCA_035686185.1 Spirochaetia bacterium
GATGAGCTACGTGAAGAAGCTCATCGAGACCTCCATCAAGCGCGTCCTGATCAAGGGCCAGTACGTGGTGAAACCGCCCGGCGCGGTGCTCACCACCATCAACCAGAGCTTCATCGATGAGATCAACATGGGGGACCCGGAGATCTACCTCACGCTGTTCCTCGGCGTCCTGGACATAGAGAAGCTCACCTTCGAGTTCTCCTCCGCCGGCACGCACGTCCCCCCTCTCGTGCTCGCCTCCGGGGGCACCTCGCTGCTGTACGAGCGCTCGGACTTCGCCATCGGCCACGTGCCCAACCACGAGTACGCCACGGAACGCCACCCCTTTTCCCGCGGCGAGGCGCTGCTGTTCGTGAGTGACGGCGTGATCGAGGCGCGCCGCGGCGAGATGATGTACGGCATGGACCGCCTGCGGGAAGAAGCGCAGCGCATCCAGGCGGAGACCGGCGCCGCCACCGCGGAGCGCGTCGTGGCCGGCGTGAGAAGCTTCCTGGAGGGTGAGCCCCCCCAGGACGACATGTGCCTCATGTCCATCGCCCTCAGCCTGGCCGCCCCGGTTGCCGTCCCGGGCCGCGCGTCCGAGCGGGGTGTCACCGAAGACGTTCGATGACGGACGCGCGCCTGGAGATCGTCACGCCGAACCGTTACCGGGACGGCCGGGCGGACCGGCTGCTCCATGGCCTGCGCGCCGCGTTCCCCGGTGCCGTTCGGTCCTGCCGGATCGTGGACGTGGTGCTGCTCCAGGGCATTGACGGGCTCTCCCCGGCCATCGCCTCCGAGGTGTTCTGTGACGAGGTGGCCCAGGAGATGCTCGTGGACGAGCACGTTGCCGCGCGCGAGCCCGGGTGGGACTTCCTCGTGGAGGTGACCGCGCGGCCCGGCGTGACGGATCCCGTTGCGCTCACGGCGCGTGAGGCGCTGGGCGTGTGCCTGCCCGGCGGCGTCCCGGGCGCGGCCGTGATCCAGACCGCCGTCCAGTACCTGCTGGAACTGGAGGCGGCGGTGGATCAGCAAGCGCTCGCGCGTTTCTTCCACAACCCGCTGGTGCAGTCCGCCACCTGCATCTCCCGCGCCCGGTGGAACGAAGGGCTTCGACCGCCGGCCCGCTACGCGCACCACGTGGCCGAAAGCCCCGCCGAGGTCGCCGTGTTCGACCTGGACGGGCTCAGCGACTCCCGCCTGGAGGCGCTCTCGCGGGACCGGCTGCTGGCGCTCTCCCGGGAGGAGATGAGGGCCGTCCAGGCTCATTTCCAGGACCCGCAGGTGACCGCCTCCCGCCGCTCCCGCGGACTGCCCCCGGGCCCCACGGACGTGGAGCTGGAGATGATCGCCCAGACATGGTCGGAGCACTGCAAGCACAAGATCTTCAACGCGGTGGTGCGCTATTGCGATGCCGGGGAGTCTTCCGGCAGCGAACAGGTGATTCGGTCCCTGTTCCGCACGTACATCCGGGACACCACGGACCACGTGGCGCGGGAGCGGCGCTTCCTGCGCTCCGTGTTCCACGACAACTCAGGCGTGATCGCCTTCGATTCCTCCACGCTCGTGTGCTTCAAGGTGGAAACTCACAACTCCCCGTCCGCTCTCGACCCCTACGGCGGGGCGATGACCGGCATCGTGGGAGTCAACCGGGACATCCTCGGAACCGGGCTGGGAGCGCTGCCCGCGTTCAACACGAACGTGCTGTGCTTCGCCTCCCCGGATACCCCGGCGCCCGACGTGCCGGCCGGGCTCCTTCACCCGTCCCGCGTGCTGGAGGGCGTGCACCGCGGCATCGTGGACGGGGGAAACCAGTCCGGCATCCCGGTGGCCGCCGGCGCCTTCCTCTTTGACGAGAGCTACCTCGGCAAGCCGCTCGTGTTCTGCGGGACCGGTGGCGTGCTTCCCCGCCGGGTGGCCGGCCGGGACTCCTGCGTGAAGGAGGTGAAACCGGGGGACCTCGCGGTGATGGTGGGAGGCCGGATCGGCAAGGACGGGATCCACGGCGCCACGTTCTCCTCCGAGGCGCTGAGCGAGACATCCCCCACGTCCGCGGTGCAGATCGGGGACCCGATCACGCAGAAGAAGATGGCGGACTTCCTCCTGGAGGCACGGGACGCCGGGCTGTATCGCGGGCTCACCGACAACGGCGCCGGTGGGCTCTCCTCCTCCCTCGGAGAGATGGCGGGGCTCTCCGGCGGCATCACGATCGACCTCGACGCCTGTCCGCTGAAATACCCGGGGCTGGCGCCGTGGGAAATCCTCGTGAGCGAGTCCCAGGAGCGCATGAGCCTCGCGGTGGCGCCGCACCAGCGGGAGGCGCTCCTGTCCCTGGCGCGCCGGCGCGGAGTGGAAGCCACGGTGGTCGGCACGTTCACGGACTCCGGCCGGGCCGACGTGACCTCCGGCGGGAAGCTGGTGGCAAGCCTGGAGCTCTCGTTCCTGCACGGCGGCCTTCCGGAGATGGAGCTGCCGGCGCGCTGGGTCCCGCCGGCGTCGGCAGCCCCGGCGGGAGCGGCGTCGGCGGGGCTCGCCGCGACGGAGGTCACGGACCTCGCCCGCCTGCTGGTGGACGTGATGGGAGACTTGAACGTGCGCTCCCGCGAGGAATGGGTCCGCTGCTACGACCACGAGGTGCAGGGCCGATCCGTGGTGAAGCCGTTCGTGGGCCGTCGCCGGGACGGGCCGTCGGACGGCGCGGTGCTGCTCGTCCGCGACGATTCCTGGCAGGGCCTGACCGTCACGCACGGGATCTGCCCGCGCTACGGGGACCACGACACGTTCCACATGGCGCAGTGCGCGGTGGACGAGGCCGTCCGCGCGCACGTGGCGCTGGGCGGGGACCCGCGCCGCATGTCCGCTCTGGACAACTTCTGCTGGCCGGACCCGGTGGAGGGCCCCGACAACCCGGACGGCGCCTTCAAGATGGCGCAGCTCGTGCGCGCCTGCCGTGGCCTGGCGGAGGCCTGCCGCGCCTACCGGCTGCCGCTGATCTCCGGCAAGGACTCCATGAAGAACGATGCCCGTGTGGGCGGCAGGAAGATCTCCATCCGGCCCACGCTGCTGGTGTCCCTGATGGGAACGATCGCGGACGCGCGCCGGGCCCAGACCACCGACTTCAAGAGCGCCGGTGACCTCGTGTACGCCGTGGGAGAGACGCGCGGCGAGCTTGGCGGCACGGTCCTGGAGCGCCGGCTCGGCCGGCCGTTGGGCCCGTGCCCGTCCGTACGCCTGCCCGAAGCGTGGGACCTGTATCGCCGCCTGGCCGGCGCGCTGCGTCGCGGCCTGGTCCGTTCGTGCCACGACTGCTCGGACGCGGGGGTATGGGCCGCCATCGCCGAATGCGCGCTCGGCGGCGACCTGGGGGCGGAGGTTTCTCTGGACGCGCTGCCGCTGGCCCCCGTCATCGACGCGGATCCTGTCCGCATGCTGTTCTGCGAGACGCCTTCCCGGTTCGTTGTCAGCGTTTCTCCGGCGCACCGCCGGCAGTGGGAGCGCGCCATGCGGAGCCTGCCCATGGGGCTCCTGGGCGTCGTGACGCGGGAACCCTCGATCGTCGTGAAGCGCAGAGGAAACGTGCTGGCCGCCGCATCCCTGGAAGACCTGCGCCACGCCTGGTCGGGGCAGGGAGGGGACCGCGCATGAGCCGCCGGGTTTCCGTCTGCGTCATCACTGGCTTCGGGATCAACGCGGACGCCGAGCTTGCCCACGCATTCCGGATGGCCGGCGCGCACGCCACGCGCGTGCACGTGTCGGACCTCATTGCCGAGCCGGATCTTCTCCTGCGATTTCACATCCTCGCGTTCCCGGGCGGCTTCTCCTTTGGAGACCACCTGGGGTCCGGCAAGGTGTTCGCCACGTTGTTCCGGCGGAACCTGGGCACCCGGATGCAGCAGTTCCTTGCCGGTGGCGGGCTTGCCATCGGCGTCTGCAATGGCTTCCAGGTGCTGGTGAAGATGGGCCTGCTGCCCAACGCCTCAGGGTCCGGACGGCAGGAGGTCTCCCTGATCCACAACGACTCCGGCCGCTACGAGGACCGGTGGGTGACGGTGCGCGCGGAGCCGGGGTCGCGTTGCGTCTGGACACGGGACCTCGCGGAGGTGGACGTGCCGGTGCGCCACGGAGAAGGGAAGCTCATTACGCGCGCGCCGGGCCAGCTTGACGAACTTGCCCGGCAGGGACTCGTCACGCTGCGCTACGCGTCCGCCCGCGCGGGTGAGCCGTCCTATCCGGAAGACCCCAACGGCTCGGAAGGTCACGTGGCGGGTCTCTGCGATCCCAGCGGCCGCGTGCTCGGTCTCATGCCCCATCCGGAGGCGTTCATCCGCGCCCCGCAGCATCCGGACTGGACCGCGCGGCGCGTGGAGCCTCGCGGGCTCCTCATTTTCGAAAACGGCGTGAAGGCGGCCGCGGCCTCGACTTGACACCCGGGAGGGCCGCCCATATGATAGCCGCAGTTCACGGGGGCGTAGCTCAGTTGGCTAGAGCGCTTGAATGGCATTCAAGAGGTCGTGGGTTCAATTCCCGTCGCCTCCACTAGGGCCCGATGGACAAGGCAAAGGATTCCGCCCAGAGCTCCCTGGATCCTGACATCGCCGACCTCCTGGAGATAGAGCCGCCGGCCGCCGCTCCCGCGGCGCCGGAGACGGAGTCCCGGCCGGGCGAGCCGGATTTCCACACGCTGTTTTCCGAAGAGAAACCCGTTGCCGCGGAGCCCGTGGACACCACGAAGGCCCGCTTTGCCACCATCATCAAGATCCAGGAAGATCCCAAGCCGTATTTCCATGACAAGGAGTACTACAAGAAGGTCCTGACCGGGGAAGCCGAGGAAGGCACCCGCCTTCACGAGATGCTGGGCAAGTACATGAAGGCGGAAGACCCGGAGGAGAAGTCCAAGTACCGGGCGCAGCTCATCTCCGCGTTCTGGGAGCTGGGCTCCCGGGTCGCGCTGCGAGCCAGCCGGGACCTGATCATGCCCAAGCGGCTGCTGCTGCGCTTCGGCATCCTCTCTCCGGGCTTCCTGACGCCCGAGCTGCAGGACATGGTGTCCCGCATCATCTATGAGAACACGACCGGTGAGCCGGTCTTCTACGTGGACGAGTGGCTGGAGCGCATTGCCAAGGGGCAGATCCGGCCCTCCACCGTGGACGAGGTGAAGGTCAAGGGCAAGGACACCGGGCAGAAGATCCTGGACGCCGTGGAGAAGAAGAAGGGCCAGCGGGACAGCGAAGTCACGATCCTGAGGGCCAAGATCGGGCAGCTGGAAGAGCGGGAGTCCCAGCTCCGCGGCCAGGTGGACCTGCTCACCCGGCACGAGACAGTGTCCGAGTACGGCGGCCTGAAGGCCGCTTTCACGGCGGGGCAGAAGGCGGCCATGGCCCAGATCCAGGAGCTGCTCCGCCAGCTTGCGACGCTGGACCAGCAGATCGCTTCCTCCTACGCCTCCCTTGCCGCGTTCGAGAAGGAGCTGGAGAACCTGGGCCGCAAGTCGGAGGGCATCAGCGCGGACAGCGTGGTGGATGCGAAGGCGGCCTCCGGTGAATGGATGAGCCTGCGGCAGATGGCCAAGATGTGCTGCGGCCGCCAGGGCAACCACTTCCCCATCTTCCATTCCCAGTTCGTGCGCCCGATCATCAAGGAGATCGGCACCCGGGAGAACACCATCCGGGAGATGGCGCAGGTGGAGGCGCTGGACCCGGGCCTGTTCATGCGGACCTACAAGACGCAGACCACGCGCATCGTGCCCAACGTGATCCTGCTGGCAAGCTACGGGGACACGGGGATCTGCTGGGAGCCGTTCGAGAAGTTCAACCGGGCCACCAGCCGTGGGCGCGTGGCCATCCCGATGTTCTCCAAGAGCCTGCCGGTGGCGGTCATCACCGCCATGGCGGACCTGCGCTGGCAGGTGGCCAAGGAAAAGGCGCAGTACTACTGGATGGAAGAAGGGATCACCGGCAAATACTACCAGTGGTTCACCGAGCACAAGCTGCGCGGCGACGTGCGGGAGTACTTCATCCGTGACTACGCGCTGTGGATCAACAAGGAAAGCCAGGGGATGCAGAAGCTGGACAAGGACGTGCGCGGGATCTTCTGGCGCATGATGCCGTTCCCCCAGCACGTGAAGGATTCCTTGAGGAACCGCGGCTTCGTCTACAACGAGCTGTACAAGAAAGACCAGAACATCGCGAAGTCGGACGGCTACTGAGAGCCGGGCCTCCCGGCCATCCGTGGCCTCGGCCGCCTTCGCCATCCGTGGCTACAGGTACCTCACGACGTCCGTGAGCCCCTTGCGCTCGCGCTTTGCTTTCTTCGCGAACCCGGGACGCGGGTAGCCTATCGGGGTAACCGCGTACACTCGGTCTTCCGAGGTGAGGCTGAGCGCGGAGCGCAGGATGGTCGGGTCGAAGCTGGCCACCCAGCAGGTGGCCACGCCCTCGTTCTCCGCGGCCAGGATGATGTGATCCATGGCGATGGCGAGGTCCGTCTCGATGGAGTTCCACCCGTCCTGCCGGGTCCACGCCTCTCCGGTGCGGCCGGCCACCGCGAGGATCTGCGGCGCGTCAACGAACCACGGCTTGGGGTAGCTGCGACGGACCTGGTTCAGCATTTCGCGGGAGGAGATGACCAGGAACCGCCACGGTTGCCGGTTGGCGGCGGACGGGGCCATTCGGCCCGCCTCGAGGATGCGCTCGAGCACGGCCTTGTCCACCGGCTTGGTGGGATCGAAGCTGCGGATGCTTTCCCTGCCGCTGATGAGGCGTGTGAACTCCATGACTCTCCTGCCGCCTATCTCTTTCGGTTCTTGAACAGCTGGGGGATGTGCTTTTCCAGGTTGAAGCGGACCGTGGCCCATTTCATGATCGCGCCGTAGGCGAGGAACGTGAGCACGATGGAGCCGATGAACCCCACGAACAGGATGATGATTCTCAGGTTGGGGACGGGGATGAGCGCGGCCACCACCCAGAAGGCGATCACGAGGAGCGCCATGAGGAGAATGTTGAATACCGTGGCCCCGAGGAAGAACAGCACCAGCTTCGTGTTCGACGTCATGGCGAATCTCCGGAGGGCTTTCGGGCCGGGATGAGGAACGACAGGAACAGGAGGATACCGGAGACGACCACCGTGGCGTCCGCCAGGTTGAACGTGGGCCATCGCTCCATGCCGAGGATCCCGTAGAAGCGGAAATCGAGGAAGTCCACCACGCCGGCGGGCCGGAAGATCCGGTCCACGTAGTTGCCCAGGCCGCCGCCCACCAGCGCCCCGAAGCACCATTTCTGGAAACGCGTGAGCGGGTCCCGCGTGAACAGGTAGTACAGGAACAGCACGGCGATGACCAGCAGCGGCAGCAACATGAACAGCGCGCGTCGCGTGCCCGCCTCGATGGCGTGCCCGAGGCTGAACGCGATGGCGGGGTTCTGCACGTGGGTGATCCGGAAGAAGTCCCCGATGACGCTCACGGACGCACCCCGGGGGACCTTGTGCATCACCAGGATCTTGGAAACCTGGTCCGCCAGGATGATGCCGGCGGAGAGTACCAGCGGGAGCAGGCGCCCCCGGATGTCGCGTTTGCCCGTGTTCAGAATCATTCACAGCCCCGTGGGGACATCGAGATACGTCGTTTGCACACCGGTTTCCCCGGCGCACCGCTTCATCAGCGCCTGGACACCGTAGGACTCCGAGTGGTAGTGACCAGCAAAGATAGCATGGATGCGCTGTTCCAGGCAATGATGATAGATCTCGTGTGACGGCTCCCCGGTGATGTACAGGTCCAGCCCCTCCGCCATGGCCTGCGCGGCGCCCCACGGGGCGGCCCCGGAGATGATGCCCACCGAACGCACCTCCGCCGGTCCGAACGGGAGCGTGCGGACCGGCTCCCCCTGGCGCGCGCTGAGCCGGGCCACCACGTCCTCCAGGCTGCAGGCCTCCGGCAGCCGTCCCTTGCAGCCCAGCGCCGTGCCGCGATGCATCCCGAACGGCTGTATGTCGGCAAGGTCCAGCACCCGCGCGATGCCGGCGTTGTTGCCCACCTCCGGGTGCACGTCCAGCGGCAGGTGGGCGGCATACAGCGCCAGTCCGTGCTGGACAAGAAAGCCCACGCGCTCCCAGGTGCTCCCCGTGATCCGGGATTGGCGGTCCCACAGGATGCCGTGATGGACGACCAGCATCTGCGCCTCCGCGTCCACTGCCCGGCGGAACGTCTCCATGGCCGCATCCACGGCGAACGCTGCCCGGACGATCTGCCGGTCCGGTCCGGCCACCTGCAGGCCGTTCAGGCTGGAGTCCAGCCCCGCCATCCGGTCCAGGTCCAGGTACGCGCTCAGCCATTCCGCGAGCTTTGCCTGCGTCATGAGCGCGAGTGTAGCCGCTTTGACAGACAGGGTACAATCACGGGCGATGCCACCCGCTGCCTTTGGCCCATTGCAGGAGGGCGCCCGCTCCTCGGATGCCGTGCGCGTCACCCCGGTCCGCACCGCGCGCGACCGGCGCGCGTTCCTGTCGTTCCCCTGGGCGGTCTACCGCCGGGATCCGTTGTGGGTGCCGCCGCTCGTGTCCGAGCGGCGCCGCTGCATTGACCCGGCGCGCGGCGCGTTCTTCCAGCGCGGGGAGGCGGAGCTGTTCCTCGCGCGCCGCGCGGGCAGGGTGGTGGGCACTGCCTGCGCGGCGGAGGACCGCGCGCTGAACGCGGCCACCGGCCGCCGCGAGTGCATGTTCGGCTTCTTCGAGTGCGAGCAGGACACCGAGGCAGCGCGCGCGCTCGTGCGTCAGGCGGCGCGGTGGGCGGCGGACAGGAGCCTGCTGACGCTTGTCGGCCCGTTCAACCTCGACTACGAGGACGCCTACGGCGTGCTGGTGGAGGGCCGTGACCGGCCGCCCACGGTTCTCTGCGGCCACACGCCGGCCTGGTACCAGGGCTTCTTCGAGGGACAGGGCTTTGCCGCGCTGCGAGGTGACAACCTTGCCTACGAGGTGAGGCTGGACACCGAGTCCCCGGCGCTGCGGCGCACCGCGGTGCTCGCCGAGCGTATCCGCGAGCGCGGCTGGATCCGGATCCGCACGCCGGTCCTCTCCCGGTGGATGGACGAGGTGGACGTGGTGCGGGATCTCATGAACCGGTCCATGGCCCATCTGCCGGACTTCCGCCCGTGGGAGCGGGAAGCCGTGGAGGGGCTCCTGGCGCCGTTCAAGGACCTCGCGGACCCGGACCTCGTGCTGTTCGCCGAGATCGACGGGAAGAGCATCGGCTGGTTCCCCGGCATCGCGAACATGAACGAGGTCCTGATCCACCTCAACGGCCTGCGCCGTCCCTGGGACCTGCTGCGCGCCCTGCGTTGGATGCGCTACCGGCCCCGGTGCCTTGCCATCAAGAGCGTGCTCATCCTGCCGGAGTACTGGGGAAGCGGGGCCGCGCTCCTTCTTATCGATGAGATGGCGCGCCGGGCCCGGTCAAAAGGATACGAGTGGGTCGATTTGTCCCTTACATCAGACGACAATCCGTACACGCCCGAGTTGGCCACCCGCATGGGCGGGAGAATCTACAAGCGCTACAGGACATACACCCGGCCCGTGACGGACATCCTGTCGTCCTGAAAAGTGCATCCGCATAAACTCACGCCCCTTGACTCGTTCCCGCCAGTCAGGGCACACTGATACCATACCAGTCCAGTAAGGAATATTTCCTGCGGAAGGAGGCCAGAGGTGAACTATTTCCTCACCGATGACCAGAAGATGATCAAGGATCTCGCCGCGCAGATCGCGCGGGAGAAGATCGCTCCCATCGCCGCCGAGCTCGACGAATCCCAGCAGTTCCCCTGGGACGTGGTGAAGACGCTGGCGCAGTCCGACCTGTTCCGCGTGTTCATCCCGACCGAATACGAGGGCCTCGGCGGAGGGATGTTCGAGATGTGCCTCGTGGTGGAGGAGCTTTCCCGGGCGTGCAGCGGCATCGCGCTTGCCTACGCCGCCTCCGGCCTGGGGACCATCCCCATCATCCTGTTCGGGAACGAGGAGCAGAAGAAGAAGTACCTTCCGCGTCTTGCCGCCGGGGAGATCCTGGCGGCCTTCGGTCTCACCGAGCCGGGCGCCGGTTCGGACGCCGCGGGCATCAAGACCACGGCCAAGCCGGACGGTGACAGCTTCGTGATCAACGGCACCAAGCAGTGGATCACCAACGGCGGCGAGGCGGCCATCTATACGCTGATCGCGCTCACCGACCCGGCCCGCGGCGTGCGCGGCTCCTCCGCCATCCTCGTGGACAAGGACCACCCGGGATTCACATTCGGCAAGAAGGAAAACAAGATGGGCATCCGGGCCTCTGCGACACGGGAGCTCGTGTTCCAGGACTGCCGGGTGCCGAAGACGAACCTGCTGGCAAAAGAGGGCATGGGCTTCCTCGTGGCCATGAAGACGCTGGACCAGTCCCGGCCGGGCGTCGCCTCCCAGGCGCTGGGCATCGCGCAGGGCGCCCTGGACAAGGCCGTGGAGTACTCCCGGGAGCGCCACCAGTTCGGCAAGCCCATCTCCGCGTTCCAGGGTATCCAGTTCATGCTGGCCGACATGGCCACGCAGGTGGAGGCTGCCCGGTCGCTGACCTACGCCGCCGCGCGCAGCATCGATGCCGGGGAGAAGGACGTGTCCCGGCTGTCCGCCATGGCCAAGGTCTTCGCATCGGATACGGCCATGAAGGTGACCACGGACGCGGTGCAGGTGCTGGGCGGGTACGGCTACATGAAGGACTACCCCGTGGAGAAGATGATGCGGGACGCGAAGATCACGCAGATCTACGAGGGAACGAACCAGATCCAGCGCGAGGTCATCGCCCTCGGCCTGATCAAGGAAAGCGTGCGCGGGAAGAAGTAGCCGCGCCGCGGCCCCTCGGCGCCGGGAGGTACCGGTCGTGAAGATCATCGTCTGCATCAAGCAGGTGCCGGACACGACGAACGTCCGCATCAACCCTGAGACGAACACGCTCGTGCGCGAGGGCGTGCAGTCCATCATCAACCCGTTCGACGTCTACGCCATCGAGGAAGCGGTGCGGCTGAAGGAGAAACACGGCGCTACCGTTACCGTGATCACCATGGGCCCGCCGCAGGCTGCGGAGGCGCTTCGGGAAGCCATCAGCCTGGGCGCGGACGACGCGCGGCTGGTGTCGGACCGCGCGTTCGCCGGAGCTGACACGCTGGCCACCGCGTACGCGCTCTCCTGCGCCGTGCGGCACCTGGGCGGAGACGCCAAGGCACCCGCCGGCGGCGTGGACGTGATCCTCATGGGCCGGCAGGCCATCGACGGTGACACCGGACAGGTCGGCCCCGGCGTGGCGGAGAACCTGGACATCAGCCACGTCACGGACATCCGCAAGATCGAAGAGATCAAGGACGGCCGGATCGTGGTGGAGCGCCTCCTGGAGGAGGGCTACGCCCGGATCGCGGCAAGACTGCCGGTGGTCCTCACCGTGGTGAAGGAGATCAACACTCCGCGGTTGCCGTCCCTGAAGGGCAAGCTTGCCGCGAAGAAGGCCGAGATCCCGGTGCTGAAGGCGTCCGACATCGGCGCGGATCCCGAGAGGCTCGGCCTCAACGGCTCTCCCACGCAGGTCATGAAGATCTTCACGCCTCCGAAGCCGGGCGGCGGCAAGAAGTTCACCGGCGAGCCCGCCGAGACGGTGGGCGCGTTCCTCACCGAGCTTGCCGCGGCCGGCATCACCATCCGCAAGAGGTAGACGCCCATGGATCCGATCCGAGTCGTTGTCCAGAACTGCGTGGGCTGCAACCTCTGCGTGAAGGCCTGTGCCTACGATGCAATCACCATGAGCGGCCCGGTGGGCGCCCGGGAGGGGAAAGCCACCGCGGTCATCGACCTCGTGAAGTGCACGCTGTGCGGCTCCTGCGCGGAGGCGTGCAAACGCTACAAGGCGATAGTCATCACGCGCACCACGTTCAAGGGACAGGACGTGAAGGCGCACTCCGGCATCTGCGTCTACGCGGAGCACCGCCGGGGCAAGCTCGCCTCCGTGGTGCCCGAGATCGTGGGCGCGGCCCGCGAGCTGCAGAAGGATCTTTCCGCCCCGGTGAGCGCCATCCTGGTGGGAGCCGGGGTGCGCCGGTACACCGAAGAGCTGCTTTCCTGCGGCGTGGACGAGATCTGGATGATCGATGATCCGTCCATCGGCGATTTTGACGAAGACGTGCACTCAGAGCTGGTGGCCCAGGTGCTCCTGGAAAAGAAGCCCGAGATCTTCCTGGGCGGCGGCACGGTGGTAGGCAGGTCTCTCCTGCCGCGCGTGGCGGCCAAGATCCTCACCGGCCTCACCGCGGACTGCACGGAGCTTTCCATAGACCCGTCCACCATGTTCCTGCGCCAGACCCGGCCGGCCTTTGGCGGCAACATCATGGCCACGATCCTCACGCAGAACCACCGGCCCCAGATGGCCACGGTACGGCACAAGGTCATGAAGCCGGCGGAGAAGGTGGCCAGCCCCGCGGGGAAGGTCGTGGAGCTGAAGCACATCCCGATCCCGAAGACGAGGCTCGAGTTCCTCGAGTTCGTGGAGGAGAAGACCTCCACGGTGAACCTCGTGGAGGCGGACGTCATCGTGTCCGGCGGCCGCGGCATCAAGGACCCGAAGAACTTCGCGCTCATCGAGAAGCTCGCGCTGGCCACGAGCGGCGCCGTGGGCGCTTCCCGCGCCGCGGTGGACGCCGGCTGGATCCCGTACTCTCACCAGGTGGGCCAGACCGGGAAAACGGTGAAGCCAAAGGTCTACATCGCCTGCGGGATCAGCGGCGCCATCCAGCACTTGGCCGGGATGAAGGGCTCCGATATGATCGTTGCCATCAACTCCGACCCGAATGCGCCGATATTCGACGTAGCACACTTCGGGATCGTGGGGGACCTGTTCCAGGTCATTCCGGAACTGGTGAAGCGGCTGGAAAACGGGACGTAGGAGAGGGGATGAAGCGGAGAGTCAGGGCCCTGGTGCTGTTCCTTGCATCGGCGGTGACCGTCCTCTCCCTCAGCACCTGCCAGGTCCTGTTCGGGGGACCGTTCTCCGGGCTGGTAGCCCAGCTCACGGCCCAGAAGGACATCTCGTCGCTTGTCACCGCCGCCAACGCGTCCACCTACAATCTTTCCATCCTGCAGTCCGCAAAGGCGGAGTACGTGCTCCTGTACTCCAGCTCGATCACCGACACCACCCAGAACCAGATCATCGTCCTGTCCCCCGAGCTGAAAGTCCTGAACACCTTCACGGTCAACGACGTGATGAACATCGCCACCCCCATCGGGCGTTCAATGTCCGGCAACGGCGCGGTGACCCATCTCGTGGACGGGCACATCATCATCGGCAACGTGGAGATGGCGCCGTCAGGAGGCGGCCTGGCCATCCTGGACAAGCTATCCACTCCGAACAACCCGGTGGACGTCACGCTCATGGGGTCCACGATCGTGGGGCCTTCCACGGCCAGCTACACGTGGACCGGCTTCGGCACCGGCCCCGGCACCACGATGAGCTGGACGGTATACGCGGCCGACTGGTCCGGATCCTCTACCCAGTCAACCTCGCTGGGCAGCTCCGCCCAGGTGGTCGGCGTGTTCACCAACCCCGAGGACGACACCAGCAACGTGGCCTATTTCGTCTTCTCTGACGGCTCGGGCCGGCTCACCTTCATCCAGGCCCCGAAGGACCCGGACCTGGTGAACGCATTCCCCAGCGGCCTGATCGGAAACTCCTCCTATTCCACGTTCACGAAAAAAGACCTCAACTCCTTCGACCTGCACGTAACCAGGGACAGCGTGCTCGGGTTCAACGGCAACTCCCATTCGTGGGTGAGGTTCACTCCGTCGGACCCGGGCAACGAGTCCAGCCTGTACGTGGGCTCCCGGCCAGACAGCGAGAAGACGGAGTTCAGCTTCTCCGGCGGCTATTTCTGCGTCTGGGACCCGACCACGCGGACGATCAGCCGGGCCGACGACTGGTGGTAGGCTACTTCCAGCCCATCACGGTGGGCCCGCTCGTGGTGTCGAACGCAGCGAACGGCCTGCCGGCAGCGTCGAAGGCGAGCGAGGTGTAGTCCGCCTCGCCGCTGGAAAACCCCCGGCCCCCCACCAGGACCCACCTGGTTCCCGTGAACTTCATGAGCGTGGCGGGGCCGGCATAGCCGTCCTGGTAAGCAACGTACGGGACGCCCCCCGGGCTGAGCACCAGCGACAGGGAATACGGCGTGTCCTGTGAGAATCCGCCACCTCCGAGCGTTACCCACTGGGCCTTGGTGAGCGTGGTCACCGCCGCCAGCCCGCCCCATCCGGCGTCGTAGCATGCCACGTACGGGTGCCGGGCGGAGTCGACGGCTATCGCGGTGCTGCATACGTACCCCCTCGAAGCAGAGCCCGGGCCGGGGCCTTCCATGTTCCAGGACGCGCTCTGGCTGTCGTACCTCATCACCGTGGCGCCGCCGTTCGCCCCTTCCCCGCCGTCATCTCCGTAGGCCACCCAGATGCTCCCACCGTTGTCAACGGCAATCGACGGACACCTGGCCCCGGTATCGAACAGGGACTGGCTGCCGACAGGCTGCCAGGATTCGCCGTCAAACATCTCGACCTTCACCTTGCCCGTGGTGTCCACGAAGGCCACGTACGGGACGTTGTTCGTGTCCACCGCGAGCGCGATCCCCGTCTCGGAGGACGAGGTGGCATCGAAGCCGGCCGTTCCCACGACCTGCCAGTCCGTTGCCGACGTGTAGCGCGTGACATTCGTGCCGAATGTCGGCCACGTGTACGCGAAGTACAGCGTGCCGCCGGAGCCGCTGGCCAGGTGGATGTTGTAGGCGTAACCGGACGACGGCATGACGGAACCGACGGGAATCCAGGTGCCGGCGGAGTACCGCATGACCTCTCCGTAGCCGGCGCCGGTCTCGAACGCCACGCAGGGGGTACCGGCATCACGATCAACAGCGATCGAAGTGAAGGCGCCGCCGCCCCCGGTCCAGCCGAGGCCTGCTGGCCCCACGAGCTGCCATGAAGGACTTGCAGGGGCGCCGGACCAGAAACCGTCCGGCGAGCCCCCGCCGGAGCAGGCGGCCAGAGCGGCGGACGAAAGGCAGAGTGCACCAATCCCAGTCGCCAGAGCGACGATTCTGAATCTCACGGGGCAACCTCTATGAATTGTGAAAAGGCTCGAATTGAATAGTAGCGCCTGGTGGTAGGCTATTTCCAGACCATCAGGAACGGCATACCGCTGGGGTATTCCGTGAACGCTACGTAGGGCGTACCCGACGCATCTATTGCGAGTGACGTGAACTGCACGCTTACCTGCG
>DASRZR010000177.1:0-3949 GCA_035686185.1 Spirochaetia bacterium
GTACTCGTTGAGGAGCGCCGAGAGCGTCTCGGGCTCCAGGGTGTCGGTCACGTTGGTGAAGCCCACGATGTCGGAGAAGAACATGGTGAGCTTGCGGCGCTTGTGCGTGAGCTGGGGCGTGAGCTTGCCCGTCTCGATGGAGTCGTAGACCTGGGACGGCACGTAGGTGCGCATCAGCGCGAGCAGCGAGTTGATGCGGAGGTTCTTCTCCTCCAGCTCGTCCTCGATGATGGTCCCGTGTTCAACCGTGTTCTCGTACATGATGCGCAGGTCGCGCAGCTCCTGTCGAAGCCGCTCCACCTCGCCTCTGGCATCTCCCGGCTCCGCGCTCGCGGGAGTGGTGTCGCTCATAGATACTAGTTTAGCGAAGCTGTCCCCCCGGCGCAACGAGTGAAGAGGTTTTGGAGATTTGAACCGTTGGGCAGCCCGGCGGCAGGGCGGATGGACCGGGCTGCCCGCGATGCGGTGCGCTAGATTCGCGCCCCGGCGGCGAGCGCCGCCGCCAGCACGGCCGCGGTGAGCGCACCGCCCAACAGCGCGCCGGCGGCCACGTCCAGCACGTAGTGGATCCCGATGGCAATGCGGGACACCACCATCACGGGGCTCCAGGCAACGATCACGATGAACGCGGCAGCGGGACCCATGCGCGCGGCCAGGAGGCTCAGCAGCACGGCCCGCGCGGCGTGGCCCGACGGGAACGAGAAGGGATCCGTCTTGCGATAGATCATCCCGTCGGTGCCCGCGGGCCGCTTGCGGCGGATCAGCATCTTGATGCCGATGACCACCACTTCCAGGAGCGCCAGGCCGGCCGCGGTGACCACGGCGTGCGTCTTCCAGGCATCGTCACCGAGAACCCACGCCACGGCAAGCAGCACCAGCCAGACCGGCATGTCCCCGGAGTGCGCGAAGGCACGCGCAAGCCACCGCGCCGCCCGCGCACCCGCGGGCAGCTGCAGGGGAGCGGTCAGCACGAGGTCGAGCGCGTGGAGCCTGTGGCGAATCCCCGTGGCGGCTCGCGTGTCTGCCATGGCTCCCCTGCCGGGCCGTCGCGGAACCGCGATGGCCTATTTCCCGTACAGGGGGCCGAGCGCGGCGCAGGCGCGGTAGTCCGCGGACTCGGACCCCGCGTCACCGAAAGACGCCCAGTACTTGGGGCGGAATACCCGCTCGGCCGGCACGTTGTGCATGGCCACGGGGATCCGCAGGATGGAGGCCAGCGAGATCAGGTCCCCGCCGATGTGCCCATAGCTGATGGCCCCGTGGTTGGCGCCCCAGTTGTTCATGACGGAATACACGTCCCGGAACGCGCCGTTCCCCGTGGTCCTCGGCACGAACCACGTGGTGGGCCACGTGGGGTTGGTGCGCTGCTCCAGGGTCTTCGCCATGTCCCGGGGCAGGTCCACGGTGGCGCCTTCCGCGATCTGCAGCACGGGTCCAAGACCCGCGACCAGGTTCAGCCGGGCCATGGTGACCGGCATGCCGCCGCGCGTCTCGAACTCGGAGGAGTAGCCGCCGCCGCGGAAATAGCCCAGGTCCGAGGTGCAGAAGCGCGTGGCATCCAGGCACGCGCCGGCCTCCTCCGGGGTGATTTCCCAGTACGGCTTCATGACCGCTTTGCCGCCGCGCAGCTGCCGGCCCGTGCCGTCCAGGGTGGTGGAGCCGGAGTTGATGAGGTGGATGATGCCGCCGGCGGCCTCCCCCGAGAGGGCGGCGCCGGTGACGCGCTTCACCGCGTCCGGGCTCCAGTAGGTGCGCACGTCGGAGAAGATCTGCGCCGTGCCCGTGAGCTGGTGGCCAAAGAGCATGGAGATGCCGTTGCAGTAGTCGTTCTCTGTGGCGCAGACGAACGCTTCCCGGATCCCGTTCCAGTCGAACGAGGTGTTGAGCAGCGTTTCCATGAAATCGCCGTTGGGGAAGTGATCGGTCCACTGGCGCTGTCCCTGGAAGCCGGAGGCGATTGCGTTGTGGCCCAGCGCCTCTTCACCGAATCCCAGCTCGGCCAGGCGCGGGTTTCCCACCATGAGGTCGCGGCCGATCATGGTCATCTTCACCACGAACTCCCAGTCGGCGTCCTTCTGCGCCCGCGTGCGCTGCTGGCCGGCGGGGTTGAGGTCCGGTCCCTCCTGGCAGTTCTGCTTGACCCACGCGAGGGCTCGGGAGAGCTCCTCCGGGTCGTAGATCTTCTCATCGATGCGCCGGGTGAACTCGGACATGTCGATCATCTCGTAGCGCATGCCCAGCCAGCTCTCCAGGAACCGCGGGTCCACGATGGAGCCGGCGATCCCCATGGAGACCGCGCCCATGGCCAGGTAGGAGGTCCCGCGCATGCTGGCGGCCGCCAGGCCGGCACGGGCGAACTGCAGCAGCTTCTCCTGCACGTCGGACGGGATGGCGGAATCGGAGGAATCCTGCACGTCGCGGCCGTAGATGCCGAACGCGGGCAGTCCCTTCTGCGCGTGGGCCGCGAGCACGGCCGCGAGGTACACGGCCCCCGGGCGCTCCGTCCCGTTGAAGCCCCACACGGCCTTGGGCACCAGCGGGTCCATGTCCATGGTCTCTGCGCCGTAGCACCAGCAGGGGGTCACCGTGATGGATGCCCCCACGCCTTCACGGCGGAACTTCTCCGCCGCGCGAGCCGCTTCCGCCACGCCGCCGATGCACGAATCGGCGATGACGCACTCCACGGGCAAGCCGCAGGGATGCCGGATGCTGCGCGTGATGAGGTCCGCCACCGCCCGGGCCATCCCCATGGTCTGGCTCTCAAGGGATTCCCGCACCCCCTTGCGCCGCCCGTCGATGGCCGGCCGTATGCCGATCTTCGGCAGGCTGCCCTGCAGCCGGTAGGCCGCGGGGACGGTCTTCAATCCCTTGGTGTTCGCCATGGCGCACTCTCCTCTCTGGTCGGTCGGATCAGGTCGTGGCGGGCCCGTCGCGGCAGGCGGGCCCGGTCGGAATCAGGCGAAGGCCCGGCTATTCAGGAACGCGTCCTCCGCCTCGCGGGTCCAGTATTGCCCATCCAGCAGCAGCGAGGCAATCTCCGGAATCTCCCGGGCGAGCTCGCGGATGTTCCGCAGGCCAATGCCGTGCGCAAACGGGAAGATCACCACCTTCCCGGTGAACGTGTTGTCCATCAGCGCCTTCATGCCCTTGGCGGCGGACCCCATGTCCCCGACGGCCGCCAGGGAGTACGAGGTGGAAAGCCGGCCGCTCTCGGTGAGCGCCAGGGTGTCGCGCATTGCCGCAAGCGGGGAGCCCGACGAGCCGATGACGCGCACGTGGTCGCGTACGATGGGCCCGAACGGAAGGTCCGTGATGGTGCCCAGCTTCACGCCGGCAAAGATGTTGAGCACGCCGGTCCTGGCAAGGTAATGCGAGGACTGCGTGATGATGGCCTGCACGGGGACCAGCACGACCACGTCGTCGAAGCCCCCGCCGTACGTGGTGGTGAGGAACGCGTCCAGCTCCTCCGCCGGCAGGTCCTTGGGATTCTTGAACGTCAGGTTGACCTTGCGCTTCCCGCCCAGCAGCGAGAGCAGGTGCTTCAGGGATTCCAGCCGCTCGTCGGAGAGGTCGGTGACCAGCACGTCGGTGGGGCCCTGCGGATCCATGACGGCCTTGATGACGTGCATCTGTCCCATGGGACCCGCGCCCCCCACGAACCAGGTCTTTCCGCCGGCCACGATGGTCTCGCGGTTGTTGGCGCGGTAGCTGTCCGCCACGCCGCCGTCCGTGGAGCCCAGGAGCTCCATGCGGCGGTAGTGCACCTTGCCCACGTCCACGGGAAGATCCACGTCCGGCTCGCTCGTGTGGATGCCGATGGCGCTGTCGGTCTGCAGGGAGGCCGCGAGGCGGCCGAAGGAATCCCGGTCCGGGGTGCCCGCGCAGACGATGTCCGTGGGACCCTGCTTCCAGTCCGGCGCCTGGCCCGCGGGGATGAGCTTCGCCCCGG
>DASRZR010000178.1:0-2834 GCA_035686185.1 Spirochaetia bacterium
GACCCTCACGTCCCAGACCCTGAACCTTGCCATCGGGTTGCTCAGCTCCATCACCACCCTCGCCGCATTCCTCTCCATGCTCTGGGGGCTCTCGGCCGCCGCAGCCATTCCCTTTCACGGCGGGAAGCTCGTCATTCCCGGTTACCTGGTCTGGGTGGCGGCAGTCTATGCCGTCATCGGCACGGTCCTGGTGGCATCGGTTGGCCGCCCGCTGATCCGGCTCCAGTTCAACCAGGAGCGCTTCAACGCCGACTTCCGCTTCAGCCTGGTGCGCCTGAGGGAGAACAGCGAATCCGTTGCCCTCTATAGTGGGGAGCCGCGGGAGCGCCAGGGGTTCCTGGTGCGGTTTGCCAGCATCTTCGGCAACTTCCGCCAGATCATGCGGCGCACACGGCGCCTGAACTGGTGGATCTCGGGGTACGGGCAGGCGGCGGTCATCTTTCCCGTCCTTGTGAGCATGCCCGCGTACTTCGCCAAGGCAATCCAGATCGGCACGATCATGCAGATCTCCAGCGCCTTTGGACAGGTCCAGAGCGCCCTTTCCTTCATCGTCAACAGTTACACCGACCTGGCCGCCTGGCACGCGGTGGTGGACAGGCTGCGTTTCTTCCAGCAGGCAATGGAACGGGCGGAAAACATCCGTGCCGTCCACCAGGGGATCGTGAGGCGGGACGGGCGCTGCCTCAGCGCCTCACACGTGGACGTGAGCCTGCCAGACGGGCGACTCCTGCTGCGCCAGCTTTCATTCGAGGTGAGGCCGGGGGAGCGCCTGCTGATCACCGGTCCGTCGGGAAGCGGGAAGAGCACGCTGATCAGGGCGTTGGCGGGGATCTGGCCGTTTGGCTCCGGAATCGTCGAAGCGCCTCGCGGAGATGTCCTGCTGTGCCTCCCCCAGAAGCCATATCTGCCTCTGGGAAGCCTCAGGGACGTGCTGATCTACCCCTTTGGCGATCCGGCTTCCGCGGATGATGCCATTCATGCCGCGCTCCGCCTGGCGGGGATGGTGGCCGTTTCAGGGCTCCTGTCGGAAAGTCGGCCCTGGAGCCAGATACTCTCCCTCGGGGAGCAGCAGCGCCTTGCCTTTGCTCGCCTGTTTCTCCAGCGGCCCGCCTGGATCCTCATGGACGAGTCGACATCATCCTTGGACGAGCCTGCCGAGGCGGCCTTGTACCAGGCCCTGCTTCTCGAGCTGCCGCGCGCGGGAATAATCAGCGTGGGCCACCGCTCCAGCCTGGCCGCTTTTCACGCGGAGCGTCTTGCCATCGGCCCGGCGGGAAGCTGGCATCTCCAGGAGATTGGGCGAATTGACTCCGCCGCGGGAGGCGCGTAGGAGCCGCCTCGCGGCCCGTGGCCCCGGCCACCGATTGTACCGCGATTCTCAGCCGGCCCCGAGGTGATTGGCGATGCGCAAGGCCTCGACGATCTCCTCTTTTGTCGCCCCGGCTTTCATGGCAGATTGAGCCAGCGACTTCCACCCTCTGATGGCGCCATACGCGGCGGCGAATGCCATGGCGATGAGGAGTTTCATTTTTTTCGGCAGGGCACCGTCGACGTAGATGGCATCGTCAGTGCTGTCTTCGTGATCCACGAGATTTTTATCAGGGTGTTCCTGCATGGCGGACCTCTTCGCATCGGAACTGTCGTTGGTCCACGCCCTCGACCGCCATAGGCTACGGCCGGCGCCCGCCCGCATCCATAGAGAGACGCTGAAAAGTGAATAAATTGCTATTATGTAACGGACGCGCGCGCCCCCCTTTCTTGAGACGCGAGGCACAGGCCGCGCCTTCTCGTGGGGGAACTCATCAATCTACCGTGGCCGGTTTTCCACATCCTGCATGACCGCGGAGTCCGAGAGCCGGGGGTTCCGCCGGAGGTAGTCCGCGGCGGTCAACCCTTCCCGCGAGACCCGCGCGCGATCCGCGCCCGCCGCCAGGAGGGCGCGTACCACGCCGGTCTCCGCCGAATGCTCGCAGGCGAGCATGAGCGGGGTGCGGCCATCCGGCAGGGGATCGTCGATCCGGGCGCCCGAGGACGCAAGCGCCGAGATGACAGCGGGACTCCTGCTCGACTGGGCTGCCAGTATCAGCGCGGTCCGTCCGTCAGGAGCCCGCGCGTTGACATCATTGCCCGCGCGAACCAGGGTACGCAGCACCTCCGGATTGTCGTTGTACTGGGCGGCCAGCATCAGCGGCGTGCGGCCATCAGTGGTCACCTCGCTTGCGTCTGCGCCTGCGTGGAGCAGGGCGGAAATGACCGCGGGGTTCGGATTGAACTGCGCGGCAATCAGGAGCGGCGTGCGGTCCGCCGATTTCTCATCGGTGCGCGCGCCGGCGGCGATCAACGTGTCGATGATACCGGGCGCGGGATTTGATTGCGCCGCAATCAGGAGCGGCGTGGAGCCGTCGGCGGTCCGATCATGGACGCTCGCGCCGGCATCCAGGAGCGTCGAAAGAATGGCGGTGTTCCCATTCGACTGCGCGGCACACATCAGTGGCGTCCACCCGTCCCGCGTGCGCTGGCCCAGCCCGCCGCCCGCGCGCAGCAGGAACGAGATGACAGCCGGGCTGGGATTGGACCCCGCGGCGATCATCAAGACGGTTCGGCCGCTGGTGTTCGTATCAGCCAGGTTCCCGCCGGCCCGCACCAGTGTGGAGAGCACCTCGGGATTCGGATTGGACCATGCGGCGATCATCAGCGCGCTCCAGCCGTCGGGGGTTGTGCCATCGATCCGTGCCCCGGCGGCGAGAAGGACGGAGACCACCTCGGGGTTTCGGGCGGAGCCTGCCGCGTACAGGAGGGCCGTTGCGCCGTCAGGGGTCGTGTCGCCCACCTTC
>DASRZR010000179.1:0-7503 GCA_035686185.1 Spirochaetia bacterium
TCTCATCCGGGCTATACCGGTCCCACCTACGTTGTCATGGAGAAAGCGCTCCGATGAGCTCGGCCGTCATCCGGCCCTGCACTCCAGGGGACCTGGAAGCGCTGCGGCACATTTCCATTGAGACGTACGAACAGACGTTCCGCGGAATGACATCACGGGAAACCATGGACGCCTACCTGGGGGAGGCCTTTGCGCGGGAGAAGCTGGAGAAGGAGCTTGCTGCCGAGGGATGCCATTTCTTCTTCCAGGAATGCGGAATGGAGCTGTCCGGCTACCTGAAGCTGAACGAGGCGCCGGACCAGTCTGACCTCAACGATCCCCGATCCCTTGAAATCGAGCGGATCTACGTCCGCGCGCCCTTCCAGGGAAGAGGGCTCGGAAAAACGCTGATGGATTTCGCTCTCCGAACGGCACTGGCCTCCAGGAAAGACTACGTCTGGCTCGGCGTGTGGGAGAAAAACAGCGCGGCGCTCGCCTTCTATTCAAAGATGGGGTTCGCTGTTGCCGGCACCCACTCGTTCCGCATGGGAGAAGAGATCCAGTCCGACCTGATCATGAAGCGACTGCTGAGCGGCTGATGGCGGACGCGATCAGGCAGGCGTGGCGGACGTTGTTGTGAAAAAGGCTCACGTTGCTTGCCAGGGAGACGCCGCCGGAAAGCTCGCCCAGGCGTGACAGGAGAAACGGCGTCACCGCCTTCCCGCTGATCCCCTTCATGCCCGCCTCCACCAGGGCCGTCTCGATCCAGCCCTCCACGCTGTCGCTGGGAATCTCCTGCTCCTTCGGCACGGGGACGGCCACGAGGATCCCCTGCGGGAGGCCAAGCGTCCTCTGCATCCGCAGCATGCCCGCCACCTCCTCCGCGGAGTCCACGCGGAGTGGCGCCGGCGAGCCGCTGGACCGGGAGTAGAAGGCCGGAAACTCGGAGGTGCCCCAGCAGGCCACGGGCACGCCCAGGGTTTCCAGGACCTCGAGGGTCCGGGGGATGTCCAGGATGGCCTTGGCACCCGCGGACACTACGCACACGGAGGTGGCGGCCAGCTCGGTGAGGTCCGCGGATACGTCGGAGGTCTCCACCGACCCGCGGTGTACGCCCCCGATGCCCCCGGTGGCGAACACGTCGATGCCGGCGCGCGTCGCGGCCAGCATCGTGGCGCTCACCGTGGTGGCCCCGATGCGCCGACCTGCCAGCGCCCAGGCCATGTCCCGGCGGGACACCTTGAGCACGCCCTTCTCCGTGGCAAGCCGTTCGATCTCATCGCCCGTGAGCCCGACGCAGATCCTCCCGTCCAGCAGGGCAACCGTGGCCGGTACGACGCCAGCGGCGCGCGCCAGGGACTCCGCGCCCAGGGCCACGTCGCGGTTCTTCGGATACGGCATGCCGTGGCTGATGATCGTGGATTCAAACGCCACCACCGCGCGTCCGCTCCGCAGCGCATCACGGACCTCCTCCGATACCCGAAGCACGGTGTCCCCGTTGCCGCTCATGAGTCGCCTCCCGACTGAAGTCTCTGCTCAACTCGATCCATCGCCGCACGGACGGCTGCCGGCATGTCCCGCCCGCTGGACAGAGAGGATAGCAGGCAGGCCAGCAGGAAGTCCCCGGCCCCCGTGGTGTCCGGTGCGCGGATCACCTTCCGTGGCGCGAGATCCGTGACCGCGTCCGCGCCGTACAGGCGGACGCCGGCTTCTCCGCGAGTTGCCACGATGTGCGGGATGGAGCGATCCGTCATGAACTGACGCGGGTCCCCGCCAGTGAGGGATTCCAGCTCCCCCGCGGCGAGCGTCATGAGAAAGATCCCGCGCAGTGCCTCATTATGACGACGAGCCTCCTCCCCGGACGCCGGCGCAAAGACCACGCGCATCTTCCCGGCGTAACGGTCTATCAGGCCCGCAAGCAGGCTCGGCGACAGGTTGGCATCCATGACAAGAAAGTCGTCAGCCAACGGGGTCCCGATGGCCCGCTGCACGAAGGGCAGCGTGAGCCCCGGCTCGACGATACGGAAGTCGGATGCGGCCAGCTTCAGGCCGCCGCTCTCCATCACCGCAAGGTGCAGCGGGGGGCGGGCCTCCCGGCCGCCAACCTCCTGAATCACCACGTCTCCGTCAGCCTCCAGCGCCTCTCGTGCCCATCGGGAAACCGGGTCAGCGGCAAGGGCCGTGAGGAAGCGCCGCGGTGTGTCCAGGTTGCTGAAGATCCGGTAGCCGACGCCGCCCAGCCCTCCGCGGATGTCGGACGGATTGGACGTTCCATCCAGGAACCTCTCGCGCACCGCCACCACGTCGATACCAACCGCGCCGACCACGAAGACCATGTTTCCCTGCCCGGCTATCTCGATATGCCGATTCTTCGGATGCCTTCCTGCGTGAACTCCTTTCTGTACGTCTCCATGTACTTCTCTTCTTCCCTGGTTCTTTCGCTGTCGTCCATCTTCGTGATCGCGGGCTCCCCGACAGCGTCCACGAAATCCCTGATCCCCAGGCGGTAGATGAGCTCATCCCAGAATGACTCCTCAACGAAATGGTTGAAGTCTTCCAGGATTGCCTCTTCGTGGTCGGCGTCGAAGAAATGCCGGCCGGATTCTTTATCGTACTCGATGCCGTCCATTGCCTTGTAGGCGAGTGCACCCTGAAGAAAACGGTCTACCAGAGAGTGCGTTCTGCTCGTCTCGGCCTCGGGGTCTCCGTCCTTTTCGCAGACGAGGTGGCCGGTGTACAGAAGCTTGATGAGCAGTTGCAGCTCGTCCCGGGTGAAGGACATCTCGATCTTCGTCATTGGCTCTCTCCCGTCTCGCACTATACAAGGCTTTGGAGAACTGCTGTAGCGCCACGCGCTCGGAGCGGCGCCTGCCGGTGCCGGTGCCCTGTCAATTCTGACGCCGATGATGTAGGGTAGAGGCTCACCGTGAGTTCCCGGATGTCAGCCGCAGCAAGAGACCAGGACATACTCCTCAAGGGCGGGCTCGTCGTGGATGGAAACGGCGGCGCCCCGTACACGGCAAACCTGCTGATACGGTCCGGCACCGTGGCGCGCATCACGCCCCGCCCGGTGCGCACCACGGGCGTGGTCATTGACTGCGCCGGACGCGTCGTAGCGCCCGGCTTCATCGACGCCCACTCCCACCTGGACTGGTACATCCCGCTGAAGGGCCACGACGAGCTGAAGTACCCGTTCCTCGCGCAGGGCATCACCACCGTGGTGGCCGGCGCCGGCGGTCTTTCGGCGGCGGGCTTCCGCGAGGGCAGCGCGTGGAAGGACCGCATCAGCGAGCTGCGGTCCGGCGGGCTGCTGTCCCTGGCGTGGGACACCGTGGAGGATTTCTTCCTGAGACTGGAGTCCTCCGGGGCGAGCCAGAACATCGCGCTGCTGGCCGGCCACGGCTCCACGCGCGCCTCCCTGCGGGGCGTGGACCCCTCCCCGCTGCACCCGTACGAGACCAAGGAGCTGCTGTTCCTGCTGGAGCGCGCCATGGACCAGGGCGCGCGCGGCGTGTCCCTGGACCTGGCCGACGAGCCGGGTGTCCACGCGCGCACGGAAGAGCTGGTGGAAGTGGCGCGGCTGGTCAAGCGGAAGAACAAGGTCCTCGATCTTCACCCGCGCGCCCTGGCGCCCGCAAAGCGAATGCAGCCGGTGGAAGCCGTGCAGGAGGCAATCGCCGTTGCGCGCGCAAGCGGCGTGCGCCTCCAGATCTCCCGGCTCCTGTTCACCGGCGCCCGAGCGGCGCGCCACGCCGAAGCGGTGCTGGAGGCCATTGAGGAGGCGCGGAAGTCCGGCCTTGACGTCGGGCTGGATGTGACGCCGTTCCCCTGCGGCGCCGTCGTGGTGGGCACACTGCTTCCCGCCTGGTTCCTGGCGCGCGGGCCGGGCGCCTACGCGGAGCCGGCCACGGTCCGGCGGCTGAAGCGCGAGCTCCGGACCGCGGAGCGCCAGACCGGGCTGGGACCGGCCGACATCCAGGTGCTCAACGCCATGGACCCGGACCTGGCGGAGCATAACGGCAAGATGCTCACCGAGCAGGCGCGCCTCCGGCGCATGGGCCCGCATGACGCGCTCATCGACATCTCGAGGCGCAGCGGCGGACAGGCGCGACTCCTGGTGCACCGCTGCAGCACGGACCGGATCGTGGAGGCCCTGATGCGCCATCCGGCCGCGCTGTTCATGACCGACTCGTGGGTGGAGAAGTCCGGCGTTCAGAACCCGGCCGCTTTCGGCAGCTTCCCGAGGCTGCTGCGGCTGGCCCGCGAGCGGCGGGTCCTGGCTATCGAAGATGCCGTGCGAAAGATGACCGGCGCCACGGCGGAGCGCTTCGGGCTGGCCAACCGCGGCCGGCTTGCGGAGGGCCTGCCCGCGGACGTTACCGTGTTCGACTGGGAAACGGTGGCAGAGGGAACACCGGACAAGGGAGCGTCCGCGCCGGGCGGAATCGACTACGTCTTCGTGAACGGGAAGAAGATCATCGGGTCCGGAAAAAGAGAGAACCCGCTCAACGCCGGCGTGCCGCTGAGGTAGCGGCCCCCCCTCACTTCATGGATCGCTCCAGCGTCTCTTTCCACCGACCGTACGCCGCGGCGTAGGCGTCCCGCGTTCCCCGGTCCGGCTCCACGGTCGTCACGGGCTTCAGACCCACGAAGGCCTGGGACGGATCGCGGTAAAGCCCTGCCCCCACCCCCGCTCCCCGGGCGGCGCCCTGCGCTCCGTTCGTCTCGTACAGCTCCACGTGCGTGCCCGTCACCGTGGCGAACGCCTCCCGGAACAGCGGGCTCAGGAACATGTTCGCGTTGCCCGCCCGGATGGTCTTCGTGTCCTGGCCCATGGCCTTCATGATCTGCAGGCCGTAGTTCAGGGCATAGACGATGCCCTCCTGCCCCGCCCGCAGCAGGTGAGGCATGCCGTGCCGGTTGAAGTCCAGCCCGATGACAGAGGCTCCCGGGTTCCTGTTCTCCAGCGTGCGCTCCGCGCCATTGCCATACGGCAGGACGGTGAGGCCGTCCGCGCCCACCGGGGCGCCGGCCGCCACGCGGTTCAGCTCATCGTAGGGGACCACGCCCGTGTCACCCACCAGCAGGCGGCGAAGCCAGCTGTACAGGATACCGGTGCCGTTGACGCACATGAGCACGCCGTAGCGCGGGTGGTGGGGCGTGTGGGTGACGTGCACGAACGTGTTCACGCGGGAAGCGAGGTCGAACCGCGGCGCGTCAATCACGCCGTACACGACGCCGGAGGTACCGGCGGTGGTGGCAGCCTCTCCGGGCTCCAGCACGCCCAGGGAGAACGCGTTGTTCGGCTGGTCCCCGGCCCGGTAGCTCACAGGGATCCCGGCGGGAAGCCCCAGGAGGGAGGCGTTGGCGGCGGAGAGCTGGCCCTGGACGGCGAACGACCCCACGGGGCTCGGCACAAGGGACTTCGAGATGCCGTACCAGTCCAGGACCATGTCAGCCCGGGCCCCTCTGGGGAAATCCCACAGGATGCCTTCCGAAAGTCCCGAGAACGTGGTGCTGCGCTCCCCCGTCATCCGGAATGCCACCCAGTCTCCCGGGAGCATGAACGTGGAAGCGCGGCCGTACACGTCCGGTTCGTTTTCCTTCACCCAGGCGAGCTTGGAGGCGGTGAAGTTGCCCGGCGAGTTCAGCAGGTGATCGAGGCACAGCTTCTCCCCGATGCCCTTGAACGCCTTCTCCCCGATGCCCACGGCGCGGCTGTCGCACCAGATGATGCTGGGCCGCAGCACTGTCCCCGCCTTGTCCAGCAGCACGAGGCCGTGCATCTGGTAGCTGATCCCGATGGCCCGCACGGACTCGAACGCCGCGCCGGTCGAGGCCTTCAGCTCCCGGGCCGCGGCCACCACGTTATCCCACCAGGTGGCGGGGTCCTGTTCGGCCCACCCCGGCCGAGGCGCCGCAATGGGCAGCTCCGTCTTCGGGCTGGTGGCTTCTCCCACGGTCCGCCCGGTGGCCGACTCGATCAACGAAGCCTTGATGGAAGAGCTTCCCACGTCGAAGCCAAGAAGGTATCCGTCCGTTGCCATAGCGTGCCTCCGTCCTGCCGGTGTTACTGATTTATACAGGGGTTCCGCGCCCGGCTCAAGGGCGCGCTGCCGGCCCGGATCCGCCGACGGCTCCCGGTGACCATTTCTTCCCCTCACGGTGTTGAATCGGGGAGCAGGAGGGACCGAATGTCGGACATGAATGAGAAGATGCGACTGGCGCGGAAGATCGCGGAGCGCAAGGTGGCGTTCATCCGCCACGCCATCAGCTACCTCGTGGTCATCGCCGGGCTGGCGGTGGTCAACAACCTCACCTACGGCGGCTACCAGTGGTGGCTCTGGGTGGCGTTCGGATGGGGAATCGGGGTGGTGTCCCATTTCCTGTCCGCGTTCCTCTACCAGTCCGGCGCCCTTGTGGACCGCCTCGCGCAGCACGAGCTGGAGAAGATGAATGGACCGAAATAGGCTCGGCCCGCTGGACATCCTTGGCATCACGCTGGGAGTCATCGTCATCCTGGTGGTGCTGGGAAGCATTGTGATGATCGCCCGGGGCCGCCTGATAGACCCGCAGGGTGCATTCCTCGGGTTCCGCGTTCCGCGTGACTGGCAGGGCGATGCCATGGGCTTCGGCTCCCCGGTCCGGGAGGAGAAGGACGAGACGGTCCCGGCCGGAGCAACGGAGATCGAGCTGCGCACCGTGGCGGGCGCCATCGACGTGCGGGGGGATCCCACGGCGTCCACGGTCCGGCTGCACTCGGTGAGGACCGCCCCGTTCCGCCGGGCCATGGACGAGGTGCAGGTGGACATCCGCCAGGAGGGCGGCCGGCTCATCGCGGAAGAGAAGCACGCCCCGGGGTTCATGAACCGCACCGGCACCGTGTCGTTCCAGCTTGTCGTCCCGCGCGGCATGAAGGAGATAGACGCCCACTCGGTGAGCGGCTCCATCACGGTCCAGGGAGTGGAACCCGGGGTGACCCAGAACCTGTCCACGATCTCCGGCGGGATCGCCACGGACCGGGCCGGAGACCTGGACGCATCGAGCACCAGCGGCTCCATCCACTTCCGTTGCGCCGGCGCCACGGTGAGCATCCGCACGGTCTCGGGATCCATCAGCGGAGACCTGGATTCGCTGGCCACCGGCGGCTCCGCTCACTTCGGCAGCGTGTCCGGCTCCATCTCGGTGGACGCCTCAAGCGGGCTGGACGCCGAGCTGTCCCTTCACAGCCTGAGCGGACGCGTCTCCTGTGACTTCCCCGTCACCATCACGGAGCAGAAGGGCAACCGTCTCTCCGGCCGTATCGGCAAGGGCTCCGCCACGGTGGATGCCGGCACGGTGAGCGGGAGCATCAGCATCTCGCGAATGTAGGGATTCAAGGGAAGCGTCGCGGCGGCCGGCAGACGCCGGCCGCCTTCTTACAGCCGGTTGAACCAGAGCTGGGACAACAGGGATCCGAGGAACAACAGCGCCAGGGCCACCGCAGCTACAACGGCGGTGACCTCCGTCTCGTCCTTGCCCATG
>DASRZR010000180.1:0-2412 GCA_035686185.1 Spirochaetia bacterium
CTTCGAGGGCTCGCGGTCCCTGCTGGTGGAGATCCAGGCACTTACCGTGCCCGCCAAGAGCGGCATCAGCCGCATCTACTCTGACCGTATCGACACCGGCCGGGTGGCGCGAATGGCCGCGGTGCTGGAGAAGCACCTCGGCCTGCACCTGGCGGAGCACGACCTCTACGTGAACGTGGCCGGCGGCATCCGTATCGCGGAGGTGGGCGTGGAGCTTCCGCTGGCGCTGGCGCTGTACTCGGCGCGCGTGGGCGCGCCGCTTCCGACGCAGACAGCCGTCACGGGGGAGGTCAGCCTTACCGGGGAGGTGCGCCCGGTCACCGGCATGGAGAAGCGCGCCCGCGCGTGCCGGGAGCTGGGGTTCGAGACGCTCATTGGCCCGACGCCCGCGGACGATGCCCCCGCCGGGCCGGCGGACGGCGCCGCGCTCATCGCCAGCAGGATTGTTCCCGTGGCGCTGGTCACGGACGCCGTGCGAGCCGTGTTCGGAAAGCTGGCGCCCACGTAGCGCGAGCCAGTGCGGGCTTCTCCCGAACTTACTTGGGCTGCGCTCCCATTCTCAGGTACGGCTTCAGCACCTTCAGTCCCTTCGGGAACTTCTTCTTCACGTCCTCATCGGACATCGCGGCCGGCACCACCACGTCATCGCCATCCTTCCAGTTGACCGGCGTGGAAACGGCGTGCCGGGCGGTGAGCTGGATGGAGTCCAGCGCGCGCAGCACCTCCGCGAAGTTGCGCCCCGTGCTCATGGGGTAGACGAGCATCAGCTTGATCTTCTTGTCCGGGCCCACGACGAACACGGTGCGCACCGTGGAGTTGGTGGCCGGCGTGCGGCCCTCCGACGTCTCCCCCGCGTCCGCCGGGAGCATGTCGTAGAGCTTGGCGATCTCAAGCTGCGGATCCCCGATCATGGGGTAGTTCACCTTGTGGCCCTGCGTCTCCTCGATGTCCTTCTCCCACTTCACGTGGCTGTCCACCGGGTCCACGCTGAGCCCGATGATCTTCGTGTTGCGCTTCTTGAACTCCGGCTCCAGTCCCGCCATGTAGCCAAGCTCGGTAGTGCACACGGGCGTGAAGTCCTTGGGGTGAGAGAACAGGATGGCCCACCCGTCCCCTATCCATTCGTGGAAGTTGATCTTCCCCTTGGTGGTGTCAGCGGTGAAATCCGGGGCAACCTCATTGATCCCGAGGGACATGCTTCTCCTCCTTTGTCTACCATTTCGATCGTATTAGTAATGTATTGGCGATGAGATCAGCGGTCAATCACTATTTACAGGCTCACTGTGGAAAGTACTTCTTCATGCAGTCCGGGCACAGCGAGTGGGTGAACTGGGCCGGCAGACGTGCGCTGATGTAGTTCTCCACCGCGTGCCAGTAACCCTCATCGTCACGGATCTTCTTGCAATACATGCAGATAGGCAGAATCTTCCTGAGGTCATCGATCTCCGCGGCTGCCTTGGAGAGCTCTTCCACGAGCCGGCTCTTCTCCTGCAGGAGGCGATGCGAGTCCGTCACGTCCCGAAGGAGCACCACGGAGCCGGCGGCCTGCGGACGGCGCGCCTTGATGGGAGTCACGCGGGCATCGAAGAAGCGCTGCTCTCCACTCTCCTGCAGCGAGATCACGTGCGGCTCTCCGGGGAGGAGCCGGGACTCCAGGGCGATGCGAAGCGGAGAGCCCGCCGGCAGGGGCGTGCCCAGGGCCTCTTCTCCGAAGCCGAGCAGTGCTCGGGCCCTGTCGTTGAGATCCAGCAGGCGGTGGTCGCTGTCCACCACCACGATGGCGTCCGCCAGCTCCTCCATCACGGTGCGCCGGGCAATCGGGACGAGATCGAGGAAGCGGTGCTGTCGGATAGCAGCCACGAGGCACAGCGCCGGTGCGCAGTAGGCAATGGGGGAGTAGTTCTTCGTGAACCCGGGGATGAGCTGGAACGTGTAGACCAGGAACAGCAGCAGCGGGATGCTGATTCCGGCAACCGCCAGGACTGACTGCGCCCGGTAGGGCCACCCCGCCTGGGCGCTCGACCATCCGAACAGGACCAGGCTCACCAGCAGGAGACCGACCGCGTAGATGGTGTTCACCCAGAACAGCGGCCCATAGGTGACGTGCATCGCCAGCATCCACTGGTAGTGGGTGTAGCTGGTCGTGGCCCAGATGAGATGGTGCGCGGGCTCCGTGAGCGCCAGCGCCGAAATGCCGGCGGGAATGACGAACAGGACAAGGCGCCGCGCGCCGGCAAACACGTCCGAGCGCCCCGTGTACGCAAGAGTGAACAGGAAAAAGGCCACCGGGATGGGCGTGGAGAACAGGTAGCTCAGCTTCGCGAAGAGCAGCGTTCCCCCCTCGGTGGGCCACGCAAGCTCCAGCGTGTTCGCCACGAGAAACGCGAGGCACAACCAGATGGCAGCCTCCAG
>DASRZR010000181.1:0-3265 GCA_035686185.1 Spirochaetia bacterium
GTTCACGGACATCATCATCACGGGTCTCGTGCGGGACAAGCACGGCCGCAAGATGTCCAAGAGCCTCGGCAACGGCGTGGACCCGCTGGAGCTCATCGATGAGTACGGAGCGGACTCGCTGAAGTTCACGATGGCCTTCCTGGCGGCCCAGGGCCAGGACGTGCTGCTGGACAAGGAGTCGGTGAAGCTCGGCTCCCGGTTCGCGAACAAGATCTGGAACGCGTCCCGTTACCTGCTGATGAACCTGGAAGGCCGCACGCTGCAGGATCGCGCCGCCGTGGCGCTCACGGACACGGACCGCTGGATCCTGCACCGGCTGAACGCCGCGGTGAGCACCGCGCGCTCCGCGCTGGAAGGCTACCGGTTCAACGAGGCCTCCCAGGCCATCTACGAGTTCATCTGGAACGACTTCTGCGACTGGTACATCGAGGCGGCCAAGCTCTCCCTGAACGCGGACGAGGCGGAGAAGGACCGCATCGTCACGCTGCTCCTGTCCCTGCTGGAAGAGTCCCTGCGCCTGGCCCATCCGTTTCTTCCGTTGATAACGGAAGAGATCTACCAGACGCTGCCGCAGCACGGTCTGCGGATCATGAGCCAGCCCTACCCGTCCGTGGACGCGTCACGGGAAGCGCCGGAGGCGGCGGCACGCTTCGGGCTGCTGCAGGAAGTAGTGCGGGCGGTGCGCACCATCCGGGCGGAGTTCACCGTCCCACCGGACGCGCGCGTGGCCGTGACCGTGGTGCCGGACGCGGAGGCGCGGCGGACCATCGAGGCCGGCTCGACCCTGGTCCGGCACCTCGCGGGCATCGGCACGCTGGCCATGGCCGGGGGCCGGCCCACCGGGAAGGGAGTGATCGCGGCCGCCGGGAGGGGCTTCGAGGTGTTCGTCGAGCTGGCCGGCTCCATTGACGCGCCAAAGGAGATCGCCCGGCTGGGCAAGGACCGGGAGAAGGCGCAGGCCGAGATCGGCCGCACAAAGGAAAAGCTCTCCAAGGCTTCGTTCGTCGAGCGAGCCCCGAAGGAGGTCGTGGACCGTGAGAAGGAAAAGCTCGTGGACCTCGACCGTCTGATCCAGAAAATTGACGGCTACGTGAAGGCCCTGAGCGCGTGACAACATCCACCCTGACGGCGCAGCTTGGCGACCTGTACAAACGCTACAACCGGCGGGAGTTCGTGCACCCGGACCCGCTGGAGATGGTGTATCGCTATTCCACCCCGGAGGACCAGGAGATCGCGGGCCTGATCTCCGCCAGCCTGGCCTACGGCCGCGTGTCCCAGATCCTGCAGAGCGTGGGGTCGGTGCTGGACATGATGGACAGCGGCAGCTCGCGCCGCTCCCCTCATGGGTTCCTGGGCTCCACGACGGACCGCGAAATCCGCTCCGCGTTGCGCCGCTTCAAGCACCGCTTCACCCCGGGGGAGGAAGTGGCCGCGCTGCTCATCGCCATCAAGAGGATGATCGCGGAGCACGGCTCCCTGGAGGTGATGTTCGCGGTCGGCCTGGGCCGGGACGACGAGACGGTGCTGCCCGCGCTGGAGAAGTTCGTGGACCAGCTTCGCGCGGCGGCCGGCGGGCCCGGTGCCTGCCCCAGCCTGCTGTCCTCTCCCGCGGACGGAAGCGCGTGCAAGCGGCTGAACCTCTACCTGCGGTGGATGGTGCGCAAGGACGTGGTGGACCCGGGCCCCTGGAGCCGGGTGCCGCGCTCCAAGCTGGTCGTGCCGCTGGACACGCACATGTTCCGCATCTCGCGCGCGCTTGGCCTCACCTCGCGCCGGCAGGCGAATCTGCGCACGGCGCTGGAGATCACCCGCTCCTTTGCCCGGCACAGCCCGAAGGACCCCGTGCGCTACGACTTCTGCCTGACGCGCCTGGGGATCAATCCGTCCGTGAAAGGCTCTCCGCTGCTGCACCCGCTGCAGCAGTACCTCGCGGTGATCGAACGGGAATAGCGGGCGCCGCCGGTTGCGGACGAGCCCTGCTGCCCGCTCATCTCATGAGCCGGTGGAGAAGCTCGGCCCGGCTGTTCACGTGAAGCTTCGAGTAGATGTGCTGGATGTGGGTCTCCACCGTGCGGAGGCTGATGCCGAGCGTGTCGCCGATCTCGCGGCGCCGCAGCCTCCTGCACAGCAGGCCCGCTATCTCTCCCTCCCGCGGGCTCAGCGGCGTGTTGCCGCGAGCCAGCTCCGAAGCGAGGTAGTTCACCGCCGGAAGACGGCTCAACCTGTCATGAAGCAGGAACAGGCGGGCCAGGTGCGGCCGCACGGAACGAAGGATGGCCTCGTCCCGGCCGCTGATGGTCCGCACCCCGCGCCGGGTAATCACGAGGACGAACACGCCTCCACCCTGTTCCGGCCATAGCTGGATACCCGCGGACAGATCGCTTTCCAGCATGCCCCGCATGAACTCCCGAGTGAACGGCAGCTTCTGCAGCTTCGGATCCCTCCAGTCCACCTGGAACGTCCCCAACGTCCTGTCCTCGGAAACCGAGAGGCGGGCCGCATCCTCGCAGAACCACCGGCGGCGATAGGCGTCCAGCACGGGCATCGGTACGCCGCAGGCATGTGCCCTTGCGAGCACGTCCCTTCCCAGCGGGCTGCGCGTCACGAGGAAGGACAACGCGTGGTCGCATGAGATCACCCGGGGAAAGTGGTCCACTGCCTGGCGCATCATGCCGGCAAGGTCCGGCGCATCGTCGCAGGCTCCTAGAAAATCCCACATCTTGCGCCAGGGAAGAAGCATGGGCTCTGCCACGCCGCTGCCCCCTTTTTTGCGCAATGATAGCAGGTCAGGAGAGGAAGTCAACCTGACTACGTAGGTTCCGACGGATGCCTGTTCGACGAAACCATGCAAAACTTTCCCATGGCGGGGGAGGACAAATCGCCTCGCTTGCAGGCCCCTCGCCCGGGAGGACGCACATGGGACGACTGAAGCTTCCGGCCATCGCCCTCGTCCTGCTCGCCCTTGCGGCAGCAGGTTCCTTCGGACAGGCACCGGGCACACCCGCGGGGCAGCCAGAGACTGTCTCCTACCTCATTGTGCATCTTCTGCCCACGTTCAACCTGCCCATGGGAGACTCCGCCTCCTACTACAAGTTCGGGGGGGGCGCCCTGATCGGCGCCGAGTACCGGCTCCCCTTTTTCTCCAATCTCTTCGTGCTGGGAGGCGTCGGGTATGACTACAACCTCCTGAAGATGACCGGACAGTCTGCCTCGTTCCCCAACGCCCTGGCGGGGGCGGGACTGCAGTTCAACCTGGCCCCGTGGC
>DASRZR010000182.1:0-3387 GCA_035686185.1 Spirochaetia bacterium
CCGGTGGCGGAGAAATAGTCCGGCGGCACGCCCGAGACCACCGTGGGACGGCCCTCCCCGTCCAGCAGGAACATGTCCCGGTTGGCCCACAGGTCGGCGCTGTCCGGGGCGGCAAAGATCGGAAGGTCCCCGATGATGCGGATGCCGCGCCGCGCGGCCGTCTCGTGGAGGCTGTCCCATTGGCGGAAGAAGAAGTACTGGATGGCCTTCTGCTCCTGGACCTGCCGGTCCAGCCGGTCTCTCCAGCTCTTCATCACGGCCGGGCGGCGCAGCGCGACGTCCCGATCCCACGCCACATTCCAGGCGCCGGCGCCATGCCCCTCTCGCCGGGCGCGCGCTTCGAACCACTCCTTGATGGCGATGAACAACGCGTAGTCTTCCAACCACCCCGACTCTCTTTCCACGAACGAGCGCCAGGCGGCCCGCCGCTCTTCCGAAGCGCCGTCCAGGAAACGGGAGGCGGCCCGCCTCAACAACGGCAGCTTCCACTCGATGAGAGGCCCGAACCGCACCCGGTCCGGCTCTGAGGCCGGCGCACCCTCAAGGTCCGCCGCTTCCAGGATTCCCCACTCCACCAGCGCGTCCAGGCTGATGAGCAGCGGATTGCCGGCAAACGAGGAGAAGCACGCATACGGAGAGTCACCGTAGCCGGTAGGGCCCAACGGGAGCACCTGCCACAGAGACTGGCCCGCGGCCGACAACCAGTCCAGGAAGCGGAATGCGGATGCTCCGAGGTCTCCGATGCCGTGTCCACCCGGGAGGCTGGTCGGGTGGAGAAGGACGCCGCTGGCGCGGCCCGTGAGAACGGCGGCGTGCGGGAAGGTGAGGGAGTGATTGTCCAATGGCGCCGGCCCTCGCCTACTTGATCGATCCGGCCACCATTCCTCTGATGATGGACTTCTGCGCCACGAGGAACAGCACGACGATCGGTATCATGGCCATCAGGATGGCGGTCATGATAAGGTCCCACTGAGAAACGAAGGCGCCGGCGAAGTTGGACACCGCCAGGGGGATGGTCATCACCCGGTTGCCCTTGCCCAGGACGAGCAGGGGCAGCAGGTAGTCGTTCCAGATCCAGATCCCGTTGAGCACCACCACCGTGGCGTGGATGGGCCGGAGGACCGGGAAGATGATGCGGTAGAAGGTCTGCGACGGCCGGCAGCCGTCAATCGTGGCCGCCTCCTCGATCTCCAGCGGGATGCTCTTGATGAAGCCGTGGAACAGGAAGATGGACTGGGACATCCCGAACCCGATGTAGGCCAGGATGATGCCCGTGTACGAGCGCAGGAGGCGGACACCCGTGAGCGTGGTGAGCCAGCGGAACCACGACAGCAGGGGGAGCATGACGATCTGGAACGGGATGACCATGGCGGCAACAAAGATGAGGAAGATCGCAGCGGAGGTGCGCGTCTTGGTCCGCACCAGCACCCAGGCCGCCTGGGAGGACAGCACGTTCAGCAGGACCAGGGATACTGTGGTGACGATCACCGAGGTGATAAATGACGAGGCGTATTGGACGTTGGGGCTCGTCCAGATGGCGACGACGTTGCGCAGGATCTGCAACCAGTCCGCCGGGAGTCCCAACGGGCTCTGCGTGATGGCGAACGGCGTCTTGGCGGAGTTGACCAGCACGATGAAGAACGGGAAGAGAACCACCAGGAAAAGCACGATGGCCACGATCTCGGGGGCGAGGAGACGGCCGGAGTATCGTTCTCTCACAGCTCCACCTCCCTTCTCTTGTTGACCGCCACCTGGATCACGGACACGATCACGAGCACCACGAAGAACACGACGGCCCGGGCCTGGCCGCCGGCCATGTCGTTGGCGCGGAAGCCCTGGTCGTAGATGTTCATCGCCAGGAGCTGCGTGCCCAGGATGGACCTGCCGGCAAAGAACACGGCAGGACCACCTGCCGTGAGTGAGACGTTCACGTCGAACTGCTTGAAGGAGTTCACCAGCGTGAGGAAGAGCGTGACGGTGAACGCCTGGCGCGTGAGCGGAATCGTTATGGCACGCAGCCGCCGCCAGGGAGTGGCGCCGTCGATGTAGGACGCCTCGATCAGCTCGTGGGGGATCGTCTCGATGGCCGCCACGTAGATGACCATGATGTAGCCGGCGTACTGCCACGTGCCGACGAGCACCATGGCCACGAGTGCCGTGGTGCTCCGGGCGAGCATCAGGTGGGCGGGGTTGGCCAGCGCGGAAAGGCCGATGGCCTTGCCCAGGGAAGGAATCGCGTTGTTGAAGATGAACTGCCAGATGTACCCGAGGATCAGGCCGCCGATCAGGTTGGGCACGAAGAAGCCCGCTCGGTACAGGTTGCGTCCTTTCAGCGGACGCGTGACGAGCATGGCAAGCGCAAAGGCCGCGACGTTGATGACCACCATGTTCATCAGGGTGTACGCCACGGTGATGGAGAAGGAGTAGAGGAAGGTCGGATCCCGGAGAATGCCCGCGTAGTTGGAAAGCCCGACCATGTGCAGGACGTCTCCGGCGCGCGCCGTGGAGCTCCAGTTGGTGAAGGAGTAGTACGCGCCGAGGAAGAACGGCACCACGATTACCAGGATGAAGGCAACGATGACGGGCGCGAGGAAGAGCCAGAAGATCGCCCCCTGCTGACGCCTGCGCTTCATGTGACCCCCCTGCGCGAAGGATAGCCCCGGGCCGCCGCGGAGCGCCAGCGGTCCGGGAAGGCCAGCCGGCCCCGCAGGGCCGGCTGCAGCGGCAGACTACTGCCGGTTCTGGAACGCCTTGGTCATCAGGTCGATGAACTGCGCCTTGGTGATGGCGCCGGTTGCGAACTGGTTGTAGATGGGGCCGATGGTCTTGTGGCGGAAGTCATCCGTGAAGCTGTACTGGTTCCAGCTGTAGATCTTGCCTGCCGCCGCCCAGGACTGGACCGACCGGGAGAGCTGGCCCGACGGGCTCAGCTTGACGTTCTTGTAGGCCGGAATCATGCCGGCGTCCTTGACCATGTAGCTGTTCCCCGCCTCGGTGTAGACGAGGTCGTTGAGGAATTTCTTCGCCGCGGCCACGTTCTTTGAATCCTTGTCGACGACGTAGAACGACGGGGCGGAAACGAAGATACCGTCCGTGGCCTTGCTCATGGAGCCGTGGGGCGCGAAGGCCATCTTGAAGGTGGCCTTGGCCTGGGCCATGTTCGGGTCGATCCAGTTGCCCTGGTGGACGAACGCGGCCTGCTGGGACGCGAAGGCGCCGACCTGCGCGTCGTAGTCACCCGTGGCGAGCACAGTGGGGTCCGCGTACTTGAACAACAGCTCGACCCAGTCCGCGTATTCGGACAGGCGCTTCTGGTCGACCTTGCCGGCCAGGAGGTCGTTCGTCACCGACATGTCGCCGTAGGGCAGGCCGTTGGAAAGCAGCGAG
>DASRZR010000183.1:0-6776 GCA_035686185.1 Spirochaetia bacterium
GCTGGAGGAGCTGGTCACCGAGTGGCTTCGGTTCTACGGTCCTGTCCCCCCGGGGCTCATCGATGACACGTTCGGGATCTCCCGGGAACGGAGGGACGACCTGGTGGCGGAGCTCGTGGAGGACGAGCAGGCCGTGCTGGACCGCCTGTCTGCCGGTTCCGACGAGCTTCAGGTGTGCGACCGGGAGAACCTGGAGATCCTGCTTCGCATCTCTCGTGCCCGCGCCCGCCCGTCCCTGCAGGCCCTGCCTGCGGCGCTCCTGCCGCTGTTCCTTGCGCGCCGCCACGGCCTGGGGCGGAGGGAATCCACGCCGGAGGACATGAAGCCGGTCTGGGAAACGCTGTTCGGTTACCCGCTTGCCGCGCACCTGTGGGAGGAGGAGGTCCTCCCGGCGCGCCTGCCGGGGTTCTCCACCCGGTGGCTGGACGGCCTGTTTGCGGACGGCGGGGTGGCGTGGCTGGGCTGCGGCCCGCGCCGGCTCACGTTCTGCTTCTCCCCGGACGCCGAGCTGTTCCGCGAGGCTCCGTCGTCCGACGAGCCGCCCGGCGTCCTGCCCGGGGCCGCCGGCAAGTACTCCTTCTGGGACATCGTTGACTATGCCCGCGCCGTCGCGCCGCCCGTGGCGGACACCGCCGAGGTTGCCCGGAGACTCTGGGGACTGGCGTGGAAGGGCCTCGTGACGAGCGACAGCTTCGAGCCGGTCCGCCGCGGGCTGGCCACCGGGTTCCGTGCCGAGGAGGCTCCCCGGGACTCGCTGCGCCGGGGCCTTCGCTTCAACCGGTGGCAGGCGACCCGGCCCGCGTCGGGTTACTGGTCTGCCATCCCCACCGCGCCGGGGGCCCGGGACGCGCTGGAAGAAGAGGAGCTCTCCCGTGACCGGGCCCGGCAGGTGCTGCGGCGCTGCGGGGTGGTCTTCCGCGAGCTGCTGGAGAACGAGCTGCCGCTGCTGCGCTGGTCCCGTCTGTTTCGGACTCTGAGGCTGATGGAGTTCAGCGGCGAGGTGGTGAGCGGCAGGTTCTTCGAAGGTCCGGCGGGCGTGCAGTTCGCGCTGCCGTCCGTCATCGAGGAGCTTTCCGTCCTGGCAGCGGCGGACGAGTCGGTATGGTGGATCAACGCGGCGGATCCCGCCAGCCTCTGCGGGGTGGACATCCCGGCGCTCAAGGCGCTGCTGCCGTCCCGGCTGTCCTCCACGCACGTGGTGTTCCATGGCGCCAGGGTCGTTCTCGTGTCCCGGCGGCGCGGCCGGGAGATGGAAATCCGTGTGCCTCCGGATTCCTCACGGCTCACCGAGTACCTCGGGTTTGTCCGCGTGCTCACGGGTCGGGACGCCCGGGCCATGACAGCCGTCCACGTCCAGACCATCAACGGGGAGCCGGCGCTGGCCAGCGCGTGGAAGGGGCCGCTGCTCGCGGCCGGGTTTGTCGAGGAATACCAGCGCCTCACGTTCGTTGCCCGGCCGTGAATGGGCAGTCGGCGCAGTCGGGGATGCCGCCAGCCCGTGCCGCGATCATCGGGCCTGTATCACCAGGGGGTAGGAAAGGACACGAGCGTCGTCGAGGTAGATCGTCGCTGTGTACAGGCCGGGGCCGGGAAAGCTGACCGAGTCGAACGTGTTCGCGGCCACGGTCATTCCGCCGTGCATCGCGCGCAGGGTGGCCACCGGCGCGCGGGCGATCACCGTGCCGGACGGATTGGCAATCTCGGCGGCCTGGCGGTGGGTGCCTGCCCCGGAGAACCAGACCGTCACCAGCGCAAAGGATTGCCGGCCCGGGAAAGACGGCAGTGAGAAGTACTCGAAGATGCCGGAGACCTTCGCGGCGCCGTCCCGGTCCAGGAGGCCGCGCTCCGCCGGCACGGAGATGACGAAGGCGGGGTCTTCCGGCATCTCCTGCTCCGCGTTGACGAACAGCGCGTAGGCGGCCACTTCCTGTCCGTCCAGGGAGACTTCCACCGCGTAGGTGCCGGGGGCGGGGAAGCTCGTGCCGCTGAGGTCGTGCGCGAACCACGTGACCGGGGCCTCTCCGAAGTCGATGCTGTCCTCCGCGTCCCCGAGCGTGACGTCCGCGGAGCGGTCTACTACCCGCACGCGGACCATATGCGCCCCGTGGCCGCTCCATCGGGTGTACACCTTCAGGTTCTCCGTGACGGGGAAGGAATCGGACCAGATGGCGTTGTGGATGCCATCCACCTCGGTGAGCCCGTCCGGCCCCTGGGTGACCGAGGTGGCCACCGCCAGCCCCAGGAACCCGGCGCCGGGGGCCGCGGGCGCATCGGCCCGTGCCGGCAGGGACGGGACAGACATCGCCAGCGCCGCGGCAAGAACCAGGAGCCAGCCTTCCATGGCTCCAATATAGCGCGCCGGCGCTCAGGTCCGCAGCGGGATCTCCAGGCGGAAAAGGCTGCCGGCGCCGGGGGTGCTCTGGACGGTGACCTCGCCGCCGTGCGCGCGGGCCACGCTGCGCACGATAGCGAGCCCCAACCCCGCGCCGTCGCTCCCGCTCGTCCGGCCCCGGTAGAAGCGTTCAAAGATGAGATCCTGCTCGCCCGGTGGGATACCCAGGCCGGTGTCGCGGACGCAGAAGGCCAGCCGCCCGTCCGCGGCGGATACGCTCACCTCCACCCGTCCTCCCGGTGGCGTGAACTTCACGGCGTTCGTCACGAGGTTGGAGAGGGCGATGTGGACTCGCTGCGCGTCGCAGACGACCACCGTCTCGGGGTTCACCGCCTCCGTGGAAAGCTCCACGCCTTTCTGCCGCGCCGCCTCGCGCGCGCCGGCCGCGGCGGAGTCCACAATCTCGGCGGCGGAGTGCGGTCCGAGCGTGAGGCCGGCAATGCCGGCATCCAGCCGGGAGAGATCGAGCAGGTTGGTCGTGATCCACTGCAGGCGCTCCAGCTGGGACTGGCTCTCCCGGAGGAACTCCTGGCGAGCCGTCGGGTCGTCCGCGGCGTGCCCCTGGAGCAGCTCGTTGAACGTGGCCAGCGCCGTGATGGGCGTTCGCAGCTCGTGCGAGGCGTCCGCCACGAACCGGCTGAGGGAGTCCCTGTCCGCGCGAAGGTCACGGAATGACTTCTCCAGGCTCTCCGCCATCCCGTTGAACTGTCGGGCGAGGTCCCCGATCTCGTCCTTGCGCGACGTGGGCGCCCGCACGGAAAGGTCGCCGCCCGCCATGTGCCTCGCGGTGGCGGCCAGGTTGCGCAGCGGGTCGGACATCGTGCGGCCGACGAGGAAGCCCGCCACCGCGGCCACCACCAGCGCGCCGAGCCCGGAGAACAGGATGGCGTCCCGCATCGGGCTGATGGCTTCCTTGCTGAGGCTGAGCGGGCTGGACATCTCCACCCAGCCCAGCGGCGCGTCTGGCGGTCCCACCGGCAGCGTGGTGGACAACACCTGCCGGGAGGGCAGCGGCTCGTTGCGCGGCGGGGGAGAGGCCCCCGGCATGTTCTCGAACACGAAGCGCCGTCCCCACGGGGTGGGGTCACGACGCGCGAACACGAAGGAAGTCCCCAGCGGGAGGTCTCTCAGCAGAGGCATGAGCTCCCGCGGCCGAAGGGGCTGAGGCCCCCGCTGTCGGGCCGGCATCGGGATGATGATCGGCAGGTTTTCCCCGCGATCCGGCGCGATCTCCCCTCGCAGCTCCGAGAGCCCGGACGGAATGAGCCAGAGGAAGTCGTCCGGCAACCCCGGGTCCCCGGAATCCGCGAGCAGCAGGCGGTCCGTGTCCATGATGCGAACGCGCGCATCCCCCAGGAATGCCGAGGTGGAGGCCAGCTCCTCCAGGGCGATCCGGCGGACCGGCGGCAGGAGGAAGCGCTCCGCGAGCCCCGCGATCTGCATCGCGTTGGCGCGCAGGTACACACTCTCCTGCCGGCTGACGTAGCTCTGCACGATGGACAGCGCCAGCGTTCCCATGAGCGTGACGGACAGCAGGATGAGCAGCGCGTAGCTTGCCGCCAGCCTCCACCGGATGGTTCGAAACATTCTGTACGAGACCTTCCGCTACATCTCGCCGGGCACCGGCGCCGACCAGCCGCGTCCCGCGCCGACCCCGGGTCCGTAGCCGGCCGGGCCGGGCACGTCCACGGACACTCCGAGCCACGCCCGGGAGGTATCGTTCGGGCTCGCGCCCAGCGTGACGGTCACGTCCATGGGCTTTCCGTCCGCCTGCCGCACCAGCGTGAGGCTTACCGTATCGCCCGGCTTGTGCCGGCCCACCGCCTCCACGATCTGTCGGGGACCTGTCACCTCCACGCCGTCGAACTTCGTGATGAGATCCCGGGGCGCGATGCCCGCCCGGGACGCCGGGCTGTTCGCCAGCACGTCTGCCACGCGGGCGCCTTGGGTCATCCCCGGGCCGCCGAACCGGGCCGGTGCGGCCAGATACTGCAGGCCCAGCCACGCACTGTCCTTGTCCGGGTTCTTTGCCAGCGTCACCTTCACGTCGTGCGCCGCCGACTGCCGCCACGGCGTAACGGACAGCGTCACGGTGTCTCCCACCTTGCGAGCCGCGATGAGGTCCGAGAGCGCATGCGTCCCGTCCACCGGCGTCCCGTCCACGGACAGGATCACGTCCCCGCGCGCAAGGCCCGCCCTCTGCGCCGGGCTGTCCGGGGAGACGCTTTGCACGAGCGCACCCTGCCGCGGGAACATGCCGGAGGCCCCGTCCTCTCCCATCCCCGGGAACGCGAAGCGCTCGCCGCGGCCCGGCAGGGGCAGGATGCCCAGCCACGGCCTTCCGTCCTGGGACCCGGCCACGAGCGTCAGGGTCTTGCGGGCATCACCATGCGTCACCGCCAGCGTCACGTTCGCCCCGGAGGTGATCCCGCCCAGCGCCGTGCGCAGGTCTGCCGCGTCATTCACCGTCTTCCCGTTGGCTTCAAGAATGATGTCTCCGCGCGCAAGGCCCGCCACGGCCGCCGGGCTTCCCGGCTGCACGGCCACCACGAGGACGCCCGCATCAGCGGCCGTCGGCGCGGGAGCTGGCGATGGGGCCGGGGCGCCGGACTGGGCAAACAGCGGGGCCGCGAGCAGGGCCGCCGCGAGTGCCGCCATTGCTTTCCTGTACATCATGGTCTTCATACCTCCGCGTTCCATGCTACCCGAACGCGGTTACCGTCCTTTTGCGGCCACGTTAAAGTTTATTAATACGGCGTGCCGCTGTCTCAGGCCGGTTTCTGGGTGAACATGTAGCCGGTGCCACGCACCGTGACCAGCCAGCGGGGAGAGGCGGGATCATCCTCCAGCTTTTCCCGCAGGTGGCGCACGTGGACGTCCACGGTCCGCTGGGAGTCAACGCTGCTGTCGTAGCCCCACACGATCTCCAGCAGGCCGTCCCGGCTGAATACCTGGTCGGCGTGCGTGACGAAGTGCCGCAGCAGCCGGTACTCCGTGGGCGTGAGCATCACCGGCCGGCCGCCCCGCTCCACGCGCATCCGCTGCAGGTCCACCGCCACGTCCCCGAACGTCACGCGTCCGGCCTCCGTGGGCGTGGCCAGCTCGCCGTAGGCCCGGCGCAGCGCCGCGTGCACCCGGGAAAGCAGCTCGCGGAAGGAGAACGGTTTCACGATGTAGTCGTCCGCCCCCAGCTCCAGGCCCAGGACCTTGTCCACCTCCTCGTCCCGCGCGGTCACCATGAGGATGGGCAGGGAACGGCCCTCTTCCCGCAGGATCCGGCACACGTCGAAACCGCTCATGTCCGGCAGGCGGATGTCCAGCAGCATGAGCCGGGGGGCCGGATGCTCGCGGGAGCCGCGTGCCAGCTCCAGCGCGCGGGCGCCGGTGCCCGCCACGAGCACGGCGAACCCCTCGGCTTTCAGCCCATACTCCAGTCCTCGGACCACGGAGGGCTCGTCTTCCACGACAAGGATCGTTTCACCGGGCATTGCCGGAAATGTACCACGGCGCGCCGGCCGGGTGAAGCGAGGCGTGGTCGGACTGACCGTCCAGGGTGTCGAACCCGGCGGTGAGGTAGATCCGCAGGTCCCGCGACGCGTCGAAGCCGGCCGCGCCCCCCCGCAGCGCCGCGGTCACCCCGATGCCGAGCGGCAGCTCGAACGTGCCGTACACGAACCGCGCGGTGAGCTCTGCCCCGGCAAACACCGCCGGCACCGTCGTGAAGAGCCCGGCCGCGGCGTCGAAGTCGGCCAGCGCCTCCGCGTGCAGGTCGAAAGCGGCTGCGGTCATCGCCACGCCGAGGGCAAGCGGCTGGTCCAGCAGGAGCGGCAGCAGGTAGTCGATGCTTCCGAGCACGGCGCCCGGCAGCGGCTGGGTGCGCGATCCGAAGCCGCGCGGGGAGGTGAACGAACCCGTGCCGGCCGGGCCGGCGGGCCCGAAGTCCTGGGACAGCTTCACGCCCGCGGCCACGGACTGGTGGCCGATGGTCGGCAGCCGGACCTCGCCCAGGACGTCGAGCTGCTCTTCCGTGGCCGGCAGCGACAGCACGGGGAGGAACGTGGTGGCCCGCACCCACGCGTTCACGGCCGGCGCGGGCACCAGGGCCGCGGCTTCGGTGCCGGCGTTCCACTGCCAGGCCACGGCGGCCGGCACGGACACCCACGTGTACCAGTCGCTGCCGGGGGCGGACAGGGAGCTCGTGAAAGGAAACGGGGCCGACGCGGAGCGCTCGGCGTGATGTGTCACTCCGGCGGAAGCGCTCAGTTGGCGGAACGAGTCCGGCCCCGATTCGGCCAGGAGCGGGTACTGCATCGACAGGCTGGAGTCCACCGTCTGAGTCCAGGTGGAGGAGTATGAGTAGTCCAGGCGGCTCGCCACGGCCATC
>DASRZR010000184.1:0-7439 GCA_035686185.1 Spirochaetia bacterium
TTCTGGACGTCGCGTTCCAGGTGGGCTTCAACTCGAAGACCACGTTCAATAGCTTCTTCGCCCAGGACACGGGAATGACGCCGAAGGAGTTTCGGCGGAAGTTCGCAACCAGCCCAGGGAAGTAGTCCCTCGGACGTTCGGAATCCTGCTCGGCGCCGCCGCCGCGGCAGCCGTCGGGGCTCCCCGCGACCACCCGGTTCGCTTCTTTCCATTTCCCTCATCCCACGCTGATTGACAGCTTCCTCTGCGCGCGGTATGTTCTTTCTGAACCCCTCCCCTGGAGGGGTGGGCCTGCAACCCCAGGAGGCCCGGTTCGGAGGAACCATGAAGACCGAGGAGCTGACCGTCACCGGAATGACCTGCGCCTCCTGCTCGGCGCGTGTGGAGAGGGTCGTCGGCAGGCTGCCGGGCGTCTTAAAGGCAACCGTGAACCTTGCCACGGAGAAGCTGCACCTGGAGTACGACGAGGGCGCGCTGGCCGCGGATGCCGTTCGCAAGGCGGTGGAGGGCGCCGGCTACGGCCTCCAGGAGCCTGAGAAAGCGAAGCACGTCACGATCCCCATCGAAGGGATGACCTGTGCCTCCTGCGTCATGCGCATCGAGAAGGCGGTCGGTAGGCTGGACGGGATCTCTAAAGTAGCGGTGAACCTGGCAACGGAGAAAGCTGACGTGGATTATGACCCGGTCCGGGTCAGAGTCTCCGCCATCAAGAAATCCATCACGGATGCCGGCTACACCCCGCGGGAGATCGATGCGTCGGAGGCGGTGGACACGGACGCCGAGCGCAAGCAGCGCGAGATCCGTCTCATGTGGACGAAGTTCGTCACCGCCACGGCGTCCGCCGTGCCCCTCCTGTACCTTGCCATGGGGCACATGATCCCCGCCCTGCGGTTCCCGCTGCCGGCGTTCATCGCGCCCATGAGCAACCCGCTGGTGTTCGCACTGGTTCAGATCGCGCTGGTGATTCCCGCCATCGTTGCCGGCAACCGTTTCTACCAGGTGGGCGCCAAAGCGCTCTGGCATCGCGCACCGAACATGGACTCGCTCATCGCCATCGGCACCGCGGCCGCCGTGCTGTACAGCCTGTACTCGACGTGGCGGATCGCGGCGGGGCACCCGGAGGCAGTGGACAACCTCTACTTCGAGACCGCGGCTGTCATCATCGCCCTGATTCTCCTGGGCAAGACGCTGGAGACCGTGTCCAAGGGACGCACGTCGCAGGCCATCAAGAAGCTGATGGGTCTCGCGCCAAGGACGGCGGTCGTGATCCATGACGGCCAGGAGACGGAGATCCCGATCGCGGAGGTCGAGGTGGGAGACGTGCTGCGCGTGCGCCCCGGCCAGAAGGTGCCCGTGGACGGCGAGGTCCTGGACGGCTACACGTCGGTGGACGAATCCATGCTGACGGGAGAGAGCATCCCGGTGGAGAAGAAGGCCGGAAACCAGGTGACCGGCGCCAGCCTCAACAAGAACGGCACCATCACGTTCAAGGCCACGCGAGTCGGTGCGGACACCGCGCTGGCTCAGATCATCAAGCTCGTGGAGCAGGCGCAGGGAAGCAAGGCCCCCATCGCCCAGATGGCGGACATCGTGTCGGGCTACTTCGTGCCCATCGTCATGCTGATCGCGCTCGCCGCGGGCGCCGCGTGGCTCATCAGCGGCCAGAGCGTGGCGTTCTCCATGACCATCTTCACCGCGGTGCTCGTGATCGCCTGCCCGTGCGCGCTGGGCCTGGCGACGCCTACGGCCATCATGGTGGGCACGGGCAAGGGAGCCGAGACCGGCATCCTCATCAAGGGGGGCGCGGCGCTGGAGGAAACGCACCGCATCCAGACCGTGATCCTGGACAAGACGGGGACGGTCACGGAGGGCGCGCCGGTAGTGACGGACGTCGCGCTTGCCAACGGGACCGGCGAGGACCGTCTCCTGCAACTGGCCGCCTCCGCGGAGAAGGGATCCGAGCATCCCCTGGCCGATGCCATCGTGGGCCGCGCGCAATCGCGCGGGCTTTCGCTTCTGCCGCTGGAGTCCTTCCAGGCGGTGCCGGGCCGGGGCATCCAGGCGCGGATCGAGGAGCGACATGTTCTGCTTGGCAACAGCGCGTTCATGTCGGAGCGCGGCGTGCCGCTGGGCACGCTGGAGGCGCAGGCCGCCGAGCTGGCCGGCGCCGGAAAGACACCAATGTTCGTGGCCGTTGACGGCGCGGCGGCGGGCATCATCGCGGTGGCGGATGTGCCCAAGGCCGGAAGCCGCGCCGCGATTGCGGGCCTGCGCGACATGGGCATCGAGGTAGTCATGATCACTGGCGACAACGAGAGGACTGCCGGGGCCATCGCGGCCCAGGTCGGCGTGGACCGGGTACTGGCGGACGTGCTCCCGCACCAGAAGGCGGAGGCCGTCCAGAAGCTGCAAGCCGAGCATCGCAAGGTGGCCATGGTGGGAGACGGCATCAACGACGCCGCGGCCCTCGCGCAGGCCGACATCGGCATTGCCATTGGATCGGGGACCGACGTGGCAATCGAGTCCGCGGACATCGTCCTGATGAGGGGCGACCTGGGCGACGTATTGGGCGCTATCCGCCTCAGCAGGGCCACCATCCGAACGATCCGGCAGAACCTGTTCTGGGCGTTCTGCTACAACGTGCTGGGCATCCCGATCGCGGCGGGCGTCCTGCACCTGTTCGGAGGACCGCTGCTGAACCCGATCTTCGCGGCGGCCGCCATGAGCCTGAGCTCGGTCTCGGTGGTGAGCAACGCGCTGCGGCTGCGCAGGTTCGGGCGCCGGGGGCTTCCGGCAGCGGCGCTCGCCGCGGAGGCGAAGTAGCCATGGACCACGGAAGTCACGACAGCCACAAGGCCATGACGCTGCTGAAAACGGCGCGCGGGCAGATCGACGCCACCATGAGGATGGTGGAAGAGGACCGCTACTGCATCGACGTGTCCAAGCAGGTGCTGGCCACCATCGCGCTGCTGAAGAAGGCGAACATCGTGGTGCTCAAGCAGCACATGAACACGTGCGTGCGGGACGCGTTCAAGAAGAACAACGGGGCGGAGAAAATAGAGGAGATCACAACGATCCTGGAGACGTACCTGGAGAAATGACAGTCGGCCCGGCGCGAGATTCTGCGCGCAGGGCTGCGCCAGGGCATTCGAGAAGGATCCGAAGAAGCACTTCAGCACAGCGAGATGACGGCGAGGACTCTCGGCTCTGTGCTGGCCTTGAGCATTTCTGGGCCGACGGTCGTTTCCGTTGCTATGGGCGGGCTCAGGTGCGTTGACAGGCACCCCGCGCCCTGCTGAAAGTGTACCGCGTGACGCACCCTCACTCCGAGTCCGAGCCCCGACCCGAGGCTGGCAGGTTCCTCATCCTGAAAATGGGCAGCACCCTGCCCGCGCTCAAGGAGCGCCGCGGCGACTTTGAGGACTGGATCATCCAGGGGGCCGGGCTCTCAGGAGCGGAAGTGCAGGTCGTGGACGTACCGTCCGGCCAGCCGTTTCCGGAGATGGACGGGCGCAGCGGCGTCATCATCACCGGCTCTCACTCGATGGTCACCGAGAGGCTGCCGTGGAGCGAACGGGCGGCGCAGTGGGTCCGGGAAGCGGTAGCGCGGGACGTGGCGGTGCTGGGGATCTGCTACGGCCACCAGCTCCTGGCGCACGCCCTTGGCGGTGCGGTAGGCAACAACCCGCACGGCTCGGAGGTCGGCACCGCCGAGGTCGTGCGGGAGGGCGCCGGCGCCGCAGACGGGCTGCTGGGCACCCTGCCGGCTCGGTTCACCGCCCACGAAAGCCACACCCAGTCAGTGCTTTCGCTGCCGGCGGGCGCGGTCCGTCTGGCCTCCAACGGCTGGGACGCCAACCAGGCGTTCCGTATCGGCGGCCATGCCTGGGGCGTTCAGTTCCATCCGGAGTTCGACGCCCAGATCATGGCGAGCTACATCCACGCGGACGGTGATCTTCTTTCGGCGGAAGGCCAGGACATCGACGAGCGCCGCGCCACCGTGAAGGAAACGCCGCTGGCGGCAAGCCTCCTCCGGCGATTCGCCGATCTGTGCCGCGCGGCAGGCTGATCAGCAACCGGTAGCCGCGCGCACCGGCAGGACGATCCTCAGCGGGCTACGGAGTACCCCTCGCCCTCAATAGCCGCGGTGATGGAGGGAATGCCTGTCTTCTGCGGATCGAATGCCACCGTGACCAGCCCATTTTCCAGGCTGACCTCCACGGAATCCACGCCGGCCAGCGCCGCCACGGACGTCTTCACGGCGTGAACGCAGTGCTGGCAGGACATCCCGCCTACCGTGAGCTTCTGTATTTCCCGTGCCATTCGTGACTCCTCTGGCACCAGTATGCGTCTTCGCCCGGCCGAGCGGCAAGCACGCCGCGCTTGACGATCGGCAGTCGCGTGAATAGTCTCATAACAGGGCGCCGCGCAGCGGTGCCCGCGCCATGAGTCACGCACCTCGGTCAGAAACCACGTCCACCGCTTCCAATTCTGCAGCCCCGGCAGCCGACACCCCGCCCATGGGCTTCGGCGGAGACTCGCTCAGCCACTGGGTGAAGCTGGCGTACTTCACGATGCGGCGGGAGATGGAAAGCGCGCTGAAGGTCCAGGGCCTCACGCTGACGCAGTGGCGCGCGCTGGGGCTGCTGGCACGGGCGCCGGAGGGCCGCGCACACTCCGAGCTCGTGAAGACCCTGGACATCGAGGCCCCCAGCGTGACGAGCCTCGTCAACGGCATGGAGCGCCGCGGATGGGTGAGGCAGGAGCGCTCCCCGTCGGATGCGCGCGTGAAGATGCTGTTCCTGACGGCCAAGGGGCGGCGCGTCGCGGAAACGGCGGGGGCCGCCTGCGGCCCGGTGGAGCGGCGGATGGAGGCGGCGCTGTCGGAGCAGGACCGCGACTCCCTGAAGGGCCTCCTGCGCGCCGTGGTGGACATCCTCCAGTAGTTAGAGTTCGAAACAATCTCCTTGACGCTTACTTTGAACTCTAAGTAAATTACTCTCCTGAAAGAGAGGAGAGTTGGTGACGCCTCAAGTGGCTTCCGTATCCCTTGAATCCCGAGAATACAAGTGGCGCTGGTGGGCCCTCGTGGGGGCCTCCCTGGCCGTGTTCATGGCCGCGCTGGATGGCAATGTCGTCAACGTGGCCCTTCCCGTGATGGCAAAAATGTTCCAGGTGGACCGCCAGATCCGGTGGGTAGTCCTGGCCTACATCCTTCCGGGCACCGCCCTGCTGGGCGTGGCCGGCGCCCTTTCCGACGCTCTGGGACGCCGGCGGGTCACGGTGGCCGGGGTGCTCCTGTTCCTGGCGGGCAGCATCCTCTGCGGGACCGCGCGCAGCCTGGAGCAGATGATCGCCTACCGGATCCTCCAGGGCATCGGGGCTTCCGGCATCGGCGCCTCGGTCATCGCCATCGCCACGGTGAACTTCGCCCCGGAGGAAAGGGGCCGGGCCATGTCCATCATCGGCCTGATTGCCCCGCTGGGCGGCGTGGTCGGTCCGAGCCTCGGCGGCCTGCTGATCGGCGCCTTCGGATGGCCGGCGATCTTCTACATCAACGTGCCCGTCGGCCTCGTGTCCCTTGCGCTGATGCTGCGCCTGCTCCCGAAAGACACCTCGCGGATCTCCAAGAGCTTCGACGTGGCGGGCGCCGCGCTGTTCACGGCGGCGCTGGTGCTCGTGATCCTCGGCTTGAACCCGCCGAACGGGCGGATGGCCGCGCCCGAGATCATCATGCTCGTCGGAGGAGCCGTCGCGGTGGCCGGGCTGCTGATGGTGGAGAGGCGGGCGGCGAACCCGATGCTGCCGCTGAACCTCATCGGCAAGGTCAGCTTCTCCGTGCCCGCCGCCGGGATCATGACCTTCGGCCTCATGGGTACGGCGCTCAGCTTCATCATGCCGTTCTTCCTGGAGAACTTCAAAGGCCTGGGCCCGGAGCAGACCGGCCTGACGCTGCTGTTCTTCCCGCTGGCCATGGCCATCACGTCCCAGATCGGCGGACGGCTCTCGGATCGGTTCCACCCCCGGCTGCCGGCCGCGGTGGGAGCGGCCATCTCCCTGGTGGGCATTGCGTTGTTCCTTTCCATGGGCACCGCATGGACACCCGTTGACGTGGCCATCCGGGGAGCGGTGATCGGGGTGGGGTTCGGGTTCTTCATTTCTCCCAGCGCGGTGGCCGTGATGGCCGCCACGCCGAGGGAGCACGTCGGCATGGGCGGCGCGCTCATCAACACCTACCGCTTCCTCGGGTTTGCGCTGGGGCCCACGCTGGCAACCGTGTTCTGGAACCCGGCCCTGCGGGGACCCGCGAACCTGTCGGCCATGCACACGGTGGTGCTCGTGCTCGTGATCGTACAGGCGCTGACGCTGGCTACCGTGCTCGGTTACCGCGTCAACCGCGAAGACCGGCAGATGAAGCCCAGCGTGGAGTCATCCGCCGCGTAGAATCGGAGGCGCGCCGGCTGACGCTCAGTCGGCCGGCGCGGGCACCGGCAGCCGCGCGTCGGCGGCCAGCAGCGCCTCCAGCGCCTCCGGCGGGACCGGGCGGGCAAAGTAGTAGCCCTGGAGGCCGTCCAGCACGAGGTCCTTGAGAAGGTCGTACTGCTGCGGGGTGCCGACGCCCTCCAGGATCACCCGCTTGCGCCGGCTCCTGGCCAGCGCCACGATGTTCGTCAGGAACTCCCGGTCTTCCCGGCTCGTCATGCTCTCATCCACAAAGCTGTGATCGATCTTGATCGTTCCCGCCGGGAGGCGCTTCAGCCACCCCAGGGATGAGTTGCCGGTCCCGAAATCATCTATGAACATGTCGAAACCGGCGGTCTGCAGCCGGTTCATCTGCGCCACGGTCCCGTCCGGATCTATCATGCACTGGCTCTCCGTGATCTCCAGCTTCAGCGCGCCCGGGGTGGAGACGCCGGACCGGCGCAGCGCGGACTCCAGCACCTCCTCCAGGCCGTGGCTGGAGAAGTCCTCCGCGGAGAGGTTGACCGAGACGTAGATGCCGTACCGGGGGAACCACTGTGCCACCTGGTCCGCCGCGGAATACAGCACCCACTTGCTGATAGAGTGAATGAACCCGGACTCCGCGGCCAGCGGCAGGAACGCGGCCGGAGGGACGATCCCCTTTTCCGGATGCTTCCACCTTATCAGCGCCTCCGCCCCCTGGATCCTGCCGTCCGCGTCCACGATGGGCTGGTACACGAGGCTGAACTGGTCCTTGTCGAAAGCCCGCTGCATGTCCGTTTCCAGGCTCAGGCGCTCGGAGGCCCGGGAGTGGATCTCGGGATTGTGGAACTGGTACTCCTGCTTCGCGCGCCGGGCGCTGCGCATGGCGGCGCTGGCCCGTCCGATGACCTTGCGAGACTCCTCCCCGTCATCGGGATAGAGGGCGATGCCGACGCAGCACCCGATGCGGATGTCCGCACCCTGGTAGTGGTAGG
>DASRZR010000185.1:0-4038 GCA_035686185.1 Spirochaetia bacterium
GGCGCCGGGGCTTGCCCCGCCGGCCCTTCGCCCCACTCGGCCTCCGCCATCACGGCCTCCACGATGGCATCGTAGAGCGCCGCCTTGTTCGGCAGGTGGTAGTAGACAGCCATCGGGTCCACGCCCAGGCTCGCCCCGAGCCGGCGCATGGAAAGCGCCGCGAGCCCTTCTGCGTCAACGATCTGCAGCGCGGCCGCCACGATCCTCTGGCGGGTGAGCGCCTCCGCCGAGCCTCGCGCGGGCCGGCCCCGCGGCGGCCGCGACCTCGCCGGTCTCCCGACGCCGTTCCTTCTCGAGCCTTTCATGTCTCCGATACCTTTGCCTCCCGTGCATTGAAGCGCACCGCAGTGAGCAGTGCAAAGGCCCCCGCGAAGGCTGCCAGCGCCAGGCAGGTGGAAGCCGCGGTCCGCATGCCCGCCCCCTCAAGGATGACGGCGCGCATTCCCTGCAAGGCCCAGTACGCCGGCGAGGCATGCGCGGCCGCCTGCGCCCAGGAGGGCAACTGGTTCACCGGTGCGAAGGACCCGCCCAGCCCGGAGAGCACGATGGCGAGCACGTTGGCCAGGACGTTGAGCTGGTCCAGCGTCCGGCACCAGGAGATCAGCGCCATCGTGAGGGCCAGGATGCACACGGCAAACGCAAGGGCGATGAGGACAAGGGCCGGCAGGGAGCCTTCCACGTGCAGGTGGAAAAGGAGGGCGCCGGCCGCGAACACCACCGCGAGCTGCGCCACGAGCAGCAGCAGGCCCGGCACGATCTTTCCCACCAGGATCTCCATGGTGCCGGACGCGATCCGAAGCCGGTCCCAGGTGCCCCAGCCCTGCTCGCGGTAGAACTGGACACCAATGACCCCGATCACGAAGAAGGTGAACATCACCGTCATGCCGGGCACGGCCTGCTCCGCGCCGCCCGCGTACGCGTAACCCTGGGACACCAGCAGGGCTCGGCTCGCCGGGGCAAGGAACGCCATCAGGCCCAGGGGCATCAGGATGAACACCAGGAGCGGAGCCGGGTCCGACAGGTAGAGCAGGAGCGTGGTGTGCGCAAGAGACATGCTACGCCGCAGCATACGGTTCCTCCATTCCGTGGCCGGTGATGGCGAGGTAGGCGCTTTCGAGGCTGGCGGGGATGATCCGGACGTTGCGAAGTCTCCGCTCCTGGCCGTTGAGCCTCGAGATGGCCGCCGCGGTGGCGGAAGCGGGGTCCGCCGTCATCGCCCATAACCGGGAGCCGTCCCGGTGCCACCCTTCCAGGCCGGGCGCCTCCCCGTTGAACTCCAGCTCCGCCCGCGCGTGACCGTGACGGGACACGACCTCCGGGAGCGACCCACGCTCACGGATACGGCCGCCGTCCAGGACAGCCACGGAGGCGCCGAGTGATTCGATCTCCGCCAGGTAGTGCGTGGCATACACGACGGCGCAGCCCTGCGAGGCGATCCGCTTCACGGCGCCCAGCAGCTTCATCCGGGCCACCACGTCCGCGCCCACCGTCGGTTCGTCCAGAAACAGGAGGCGGGGAGCGTGCAGCATGGCCAGCGCGGTGTGCAGCCGGCGCTTCTGTCCGCCGGAAAGGTCGCCGGCCCTTCTGTGCAGCAGGTCTGACAGGTCCAGGGCGTCGCAGACTTCCTCGATCCGGCGATCCAGCATCCGGCCCCTCACGCCGTTCCACCGGCCGAAGAACTGGAGGTTCGCCCGCGCGCTGATGGTGGGATACAGGCCCAGCTCCTGCGGGGCGCAGCCAACCATGGCGCGGATGGCCCGCCGGTCCGCGGGGCGGTTGCTCAGGGCATCCCGGCCCGCCACGCGTACCGAGCCGCCTTCCGCGTCCCGGAGACCAGTGACAATGGCCACCAGGGTGGTCTTCCCCGCGCCGTTGGCGCCCACCAGCCCGCACACCTCACCGGGCGCCACGTGGAGGTCAACGCCGCGCAGCACCGCGAGCTTTCCGTAGGACTTCTCAAGCCCCTCTATTCTCAACACGTCCGCCTCCTTGCAGTTCTACTACGTAGAATATTACATCTACATCGTAGAATTGTCAAGAGGCGCAGGGTTCCGCGCGGGGCCGCTATCAGGCCCCCATTTGGGCGACCTTCCTGCCACGAAACCGGGACGAAAACAAAATAAGCTTGACTTCTGGCGGGGGCTATGAAACACTCAGTCAATTAATTCATTCAATGAATTAATTGACTAAATGAATGGTTAGGTTATGAAGGCGGCAAAAAAGGGCATCAACCTCGAAGACGTACAGGAGTTGAACAGGGCGCTCGTGATCCGTCTTCTCAGAAAGAACCGTCTGTGTTCCCGGGCCAAGCTGGCCAGCATGACCGGCCTGAAGCAGTCCACGATTACGAACATCATCAACGACTTCCTCGAATGGAATCTCGTCACCGAGAAAGGGATCATCGAGGGCCAGAAGGGCCGGCGCTCCATCGGCATCTCTCTCGACTCGGAGCTGTACAAGGTCGTGGGCGTCAGGCTCGCGCGGAAGTACTTCTCCGTCGGCCTGTTCGACCTTTCGGGAGCCGGAACGACGGTGATCCAGGAACCGCTGGACGCGGTCGAAGGTCCTTCCCGCGCGTTCCGCAGGATCCGGGACGCCGTGGAAGGCGTGGTGGCGCGGGCGTCGCGCAACCGGGTTCTCGGCGTGGGCATGGCGGTTCCCGGTCCATTCTTCCGCACCGAGGGCAAGATCGGGTTGATGACCGAGTTCCCCGGCTGGGACCACGTGGCCCTGGAGCAGGAGCTGCGCGCCACGCTGCGGGTGCCCGTGTTTCTCGAGCACGACGCCAACGCCGGCGCGCTCGCCGAGTGGTGGCTGGGCCCGCACAGCCAGGAAACCGGCACGATGATCTACGTGGCGGCCGGCCAGGGCATCGGCGCCGGGATCGTGATCGACGGGAAGCTCTTCCGCGGCACCCTGGGGGTGGCCGGGGAGATCGGGCACATGAGCATCGAGTACGACGGGCCGCGATGCGAGTGCGGGCACAACGGATGCCTGGAGCACTACTGCTCCACCATTGCGTTGCAGCGCGAGGTGAAGAAGGCCCTCGTGGCGCATCCCGAGCATCCGCTGAATGAGGACCACACGCTGCCGGCCATCTTCCGTTCGGCGGCAGCCGCGGACCCGCTCGTGATGGAGGAGGTCCGAAAAGCGGCGTGGTACCTCGGGTTCGGCCTGGTCAATGTGGTGAACACGTTCAATCCCGATGTCATCGTCATCGGCGATGACCTGGCCGAGGCCGGACCGCTGCTCCTGGAGACGGTGAAGGAGACGATCCAGTCTCACGTGCTTCCCGGGATCTTTCGCAACCTGAAGATCGAGCTCAGCGCGTTCCCGCACGACCCGGTGCTCATCGGCGTGGGGACGCTGGTCGTGGAGAAGGTCCTGCAACACCCGGCAACGATCGCCACGCTCGCGGCAACGGATGACCAGCGCGCGCGTGCCCAGGAAGGGTAGACGGGCGTGCGCCACCTGATGGGAATCGACCTGGGCACCTCCAGCGTGAAGGTGCTGCTCATGGAGGAGGGCGGCGGCATCCGCGGAGTCCAGTCAGTCGGCTACCCCATCCTCACTCCTCGAGAGGGATGCGCGGAGCAGGATCCGCGGGCCTGGTGGAAGGCCACCGCGCAGGCCATCCGCGCGGTGCTGGCTTCTTCTGGTGTTTCCCCGGAGGCCATCACCGCCATCGGGCTTTCCGGGCAGATGCATGGCCTGGTTCCCCTGGATGAGCACTCCGAGGTGATCCGCCCGGCCATCATCTGGGCTGACCAGCGTTCCGCGCAGGACGTGGAGGAGATCTACCGGAGGGCAGGGCGGGAGGAAGTGGGGCGCCTCACGCTGAACCCGGTGTTCACCGGGTTCCTCCTCACGTCCCTGGTCTGGATGAAGCGCGTCGAACCGGAAAACTTCCGTCGCATCTCCACGGTCCTGCTGCCGAAGGACTACCTTCGCTTCCGTCTCACGGGGACCCTCGGGACGGAGACCTGTGACGCGTCCTCCAGCGGCGCCTTCGACACGACCCGGCGGACGTGGGCGGAC
>DASRZR010000186.1:0-10532 GCA_035686185.1 Spirochaetia bacterium
ATCGTCGTGGACTTGCCGGCGCCGTTGGCTCCCAGCAGCCCGAAGATGCTGCCAGCGGGTACCTCGAAGGAAACCGTGTCCACCGCGACAAAGGAGCCGAAGCGCTTCACAAGGCCCTGGACCTGGATGGCGTTCACCCTAGTCTCCCTGCGCGCGGTCCAGGCCGGCCCGGGCGATGTAGCAGTCCGCCAGGCCCGCCAGTTCCCGCAACCGGGCCACGGCAAGCATGCTCTGTGCGTCCAACCGCGCGGAGGGGAGCGCCACACCCTGACCGAAGCGCTCCTCCACGTACCGGGCGTTCTCATCCGCCTGCGACGTCTCCGCCTTCAGGGATTCGTAGACCGCCAGCGCCGTGTTCAACGTGACGGCAGCCCTCATCACGTCCGCCGCCACGGCGTCTGACTGCCGCTGCAGGGCTTCCCGCGCCTGGGAGGTCCGGTCAGCGGCCTGCTGTTCCTGCGCGGCGACCTGCGGGTAGCGCCCCACGTCGAAGGAGGCGACGATGCCCACGGACCACGTGCCAGTGAACGCGTCCTGCTGGGGAAAGACCCTCTGGTTCGGGTTTGCCAGCGTGTAGTCCCCGGTCAGCATCACGGTGGGAAACCGGCCGGCCCGCGCCACGTCCGCGGCCGCCTCCATGGCCGTGATCCGGGACCGGGCGCTGCCCAGCTCCGGGCGGGCGGCCAGCGCGCGGGACACCAGCTCGTCCATCCCGGTGCCAGGGCCGGGCGCGGGATCCGGAGAGGGGCCGGGCGGAACGTCCGGCACGTCAAACGCCTGGGAAGGCGGAATGCCAATGAGCTGGGCAAGCTGGATGCGGGCCAGCTCCCGCGCGCCGGCCGCCTGCGTGGTGGCTATGCGGGCATCCTCCAGCCGTGTGCCCGCCTGCAGGACGTCGTTGCTGGTGGCCACGCCCTGGTCGAACCGGGTCTTCAGGTCCGCCAGTCGCCGTTCGAGCTGGGACTGCGCCTCGCGCGCGGCCGCCTCGAGCGACTTTGCGCGGGCGAGCTGCCAGAACGCGGCCTGCGCCAGGTAGCGGACCTCTGCCCGCGTGCGCTGCACGTCGCTTCCGGCAGCGGTGCGTGACGCTTCCGCCTGGCGGATGGAGCTCGAGATCCGAAGCCCGGTGAACAACGGCTGCGCCACGGAGAGCTTCACGATGGTGCTGTTCACGGGAGAGGAGGGAAACGTGACCGGGACCGGCACCCCGGGGATCGTGAGGCTGCCGGGCTCGACGTCAGAGAGGCGCGAGTAGCCGGCCTGCACGGAAACGGAAGGCACGTACTGTCCCTTCATCTCGGAGAGCCGGGCCTCGGCGGCGGCGGACTCCAGCACGTCGGACCTCAGGCCGGGGTCGTGGGCCAGGGCCATGGCGGTGCACTCTTCCAGGCTCACCACGCGCGGCGAGTCCGCCCCCGCGCCGCCAGGAACCAGTGCGCACAGGGCGGCAGCAAGAATGGCGACGGCACGTGCGCTCATCGCCCACCTCCGCTTTTTACCAACGAGATGAATGCGTTCTCCAGGCTCGACGGGATGACGCGCAGGAACTCCACCGGGATCCCGGACGCCTCCAGGACGGAGCGGACGGCGGCCTCTCCGGAGGCCGCGTCGGGAACCACGGCGTTGAGCCGGTCCCCGAAGAGCTGTGCGTCGTGGCCGGCGCTGCGAAGCACCGCGCACGCCCGGCGGATGTCGGGCGCCACGACCTCCAGCACGGATCCGCCCACGGACTGGCGCACCCTGGCGGGAGTGTCCATCGCCAGCAGGCGTCCCTCGTGCAGGAGGCCCACGCGCGTGGCGCGCTCCGCCTCGTCCAGGTATGGCGTGGACATCAGGATGGTGATGCCCTGGGCGAGCAGCTCGGAGAGGATGAGCCAGAACTCGCGCCGCGAGACCGGGTCCACGCCGGTGGTGGGCTCGTCCAGGAGCACGAGGCGCGGAGAATGGATCAGCGTGCACGCAAGGGCAAGCTTCTGTTTCATGCCGCCGGAGAGCCGGTCCGCAAGCCGGGAGCGGAACGCCTGCAGCCGGGTGAAGGACAGGAGCTGGTCCCGGCGCTCGCGGAACCCGCGCACCCCGTGCAGGCGGGCAAAGAACTCGATGTTCTCGTCGATGGTGAGGTCACCGTAGAGCGTGAAGCGCTGGGAGAAGTATCCCACGTGGGAGGTGATCCAGCCGCGCTCGCGCCGGATGTCGTGGCCGAGCACGCGCACCGAGCCTTCCCCCGGCGCCAGGATCCCGCAGAGGATCCGTATCGTGGTCGTCTTTCCTGCCCCGTCCGGGCCGACAAGGGCGAACAGCTCCCCGGCGAAGACCTGGAGGTGAAGGCCGTTCACCGCCGTGACGGAGCCGTAGCGGTGCGTGAGCCCCTGGATGTCAACGACTGGGTCACTCACCCTGACGGCTCCTCCCTACCGGGATCACGGCGTCCGCCGGCATGCCCGGCTTGAAGACGCCGTCCGGGTTCGCGATCTCGATCCTCACGGCGAACACGAGCTTCACGCGCTCGTCCTTCGTCTGGATGTCACGCGGCGTGAACTCCGCCACGGGCGATATCCAGGTCACGTTCCCCGTGAAGTCCTTCCCCGGGAACGAATCGATGCGGATGCGGGCCTGCTGGCCGATTCTGAGCGCTCCCAGGTCGGCCTCCGGCACGTAGATCGTGAGCTTCATCGTGGAGAGGTCGGCGATGACGTACAGGCCGGTCCCGGGCGCGGCAAGCTCGCCGGCTTCGGACAGCTTTTCGGTCACCGTGCCCTCGATCGGCGAGGTCACCGTGCAGTCCCGCACGCTCTTCTCCAGAAGGCGCGCGGTGTACTCCGCCTGGCTGACACGGGCCCCGGCCGCCTTGAGGTCTTCCGGCCGGGCGAAGTTCTGAAGCTTCTTCAGGGCCTGCTCCGCGGCCGCGGACTGCGCCCGGGCGCTGGTGAGACGCGCCTCGGCGTCATCACGCTCCTTGGGCGTAGCGGCGCCGGCCGCGAACAGCCGAGTGGTCCGGTCGAAATCGGACTGTGCCGTGAGCAGGGACTGCTGTGCCTGCGTGAGTGACTCCTCGGCCTGGGAAACGTCCTCCCCCCGGGCCCCGTTTACCAGCAGCGCCAGCTCGGCCTTGGCGAGATCGATGCCGCTGCGCGCCTGGCCGAGCTGGAGATCGAGCGCGTCGTGGTCGATCTCCGCCAGGAGGGCACCCTTGTGCACCTGCTGGCCCTCGGAGGCAGCCATGCTCAGGATCTCCCCGGCGGCCCGGGAGGACACCTGGACGGTCGTGGCCTCGATGGTTCCGGAGGCCTCCACGTCCGTCGAGGGCCGGCTGCAGGAGGCGACGGAAAGCGCCCCTGCGGCGATGAGCGCGGCAACAGGGGCCGCATGAAGCGTTCTCATTTCTGCTCCTCCGTGCCGGGCGCTGTCTCCCATTTCTGAAGCAGCGCCCGGCCCTGGTCGGTAAGGATGCCTCCCAGCAGGATCCGGGTGATCGTGCGGAATACCACCGCGGGGGGCAGCGTCAGCTCGAAAATCTGCGGGGGGCTCAGGATGGCGCTCAGCGAAGCGGCGAACATCGTGGGGACCAGGCGCGCCTCTATGTCTCCGCGTACGTATCCGTCCTCGATCCCCTGCCCGAACAGGTCTGAAATCGCGCCGAAGATCTGCTCCCGGCGGAGCTGGTCGATGCGCTTCCACAGCTCGGGCTCCCGGTAGGCGATATCCCTGAGCAGGCGGTCTCCCAGCAGCGCCATCTGCCGACCGACAACCGCCAGAATCGTGCCGATGCGCTGGGGAAAGGGCGTCTGACGGTCGTCCACGATGAGGCGAACCTGGGCCGCAATCTGCACGATCCTGGTCTCAATGGCGGCCTGGACGAGCTCGGTCTTGTTGGGGAAGTACTTGTAGAGAGTTTTCTTGCTGATGCCCTGGCGGGAGGCTACTTCCTCCATGGTGACTGACGTTATGCCTTCCCTGAGAATGATTTCCCTGGCGCCGTCCAGTATCCTTGTTTTCTTTGTCTCGTCAGACTCCTGCTCCGCCATCTCTCTCCCCTGCCACTCAGCCATTCGGCCATAGGAAACGTTTTTCGTTTATTTCGTTTCCAAGATAGCACGCGGCCGCAATTTCGTCAACAGGGAATCCGGGCGTGCTACCTGGGTGCGAGGCGCTTGCGCGCCGGGGAGGGGTTGTGCGCGCCGGCCTCAGGCTTCCGCGCTGAGGCGGCAATCCGCCGAACAAGCCCGGCGGCGAGGCCGATGAGGGAGAGGACCAGGAGGACGACGGGGAACCAGTCGCCCCACGCCGTGTACAGGGTCGTGGCGCCGCGGTGAACCGGAACCGTGCCGGCAAGGTATCCGGGGGTAAACGGCGGCAGGCTTGCCAGGATGCGGCCGTTGGGGTCGATGATGTTCGTCATGCCGCCGTTGGTGGACCGGACCACGGACCGGCGGTTCTCCACGGCACGGAACACCGCCATGGTCATGTGCTGCATGGCGCACGCCACGGACTTCGACCACAGGTCATTGGTCATGTTCACCAGCACGTCCGCGCCGCGCTGGACAAAACCTCGGCAGAGGTAGCCGAAGGTGTCCTCGAAGCAGATCGGCGTGGAGAACTTCACGCCGCCGGCATCGAACACCGTGTAGACGGTCCCTTTTTCCCAGAAATGGGTGTCCGCGTTGACCAGCAGGTTGTACACCCGGGGAAGCGTCTGCTGGAAAGGGAAGCTCTCCGTGAAGGGCACGAGGTGCAGCTTGCGGTACGTATCCACGATCTGCCCGTGGTCGAAAAGCAGGGACGCGTTGTAGTCCACCCGGACGTCCTGCCCCTCCTCCACCCGCTTGAGCTGGCCGTCATCGTTTCCCACCACGAATGGCACCGGCTGGGCGGCCAGGAAATCCGTGAGCTCCTTCACCAGGCCGTATGTCTCCGTGTCCGGCCGGTAGCGGGTGTGCCAGTCGATGGCCGGAACGAACGAGGTTTCGGACCACACGACGATCTCGGGGTGGCCCGCCAGCGCCGCCCGGCTCTGCTGCTCCAGGACGTCCAGTGACCGGCGATAGGCGGTGAATCCGCCCTTCCAGGGGTCCACGTCCTGCTGCACGAGCGCCACGCTCCACTGCCGATCCCCCGCGGTGCTCACGGGAGACAGGAAGCCGTACACGATCACCGCGGCGAAAACCGCCAGCCAGACCGCTCCCGGTACAACGTACGCGCGCCATCGCTCGCGGAGCGCCGGCAGGCCATCCGCGAATGCCCGCCCGATGAGCGCCGAGGGAAAGACCACGAGCAGGGAGACGCCCCAGACACCCGTCACGTCAGCGATCTGGATGAACGGAAGAAACGACCATTGGCTGTAGCCGAGGTTCCCGTAGGAGTACGCGAGGAAGCCCCGGGACTTCAGGAAGTACTCGTAGCAGACCCAGAGCGCGGCCTGGAGGGCGGGCGCGCCGCGCGGCACCAGCATGTCCGCCAGCTTCAACGCGGGAAGCGTGACGAGGAAATAGGCCGCGTAGATCGGAGGCACCACCACCAGCGTGAGCGGCGCGAACTTCCCCAGCCAGAAGTTGAACAGGGCATACGAGGCGTAACCGAAGAACACGCCGTAGAAGGGAATGGCCGGCCACGACGCGCGGCGCACCACGACGAACAGCGGCGCCACGCACACGAACCCCAGCGGAAACCAGCCCTGGGTGGAAAGGAAGCTGGGAAAGGACAGCGCGAACAGGAGCGCAGAGAAGGCAAGGAGACACAGGTCGAGGACTACGGGGGGAAGGGACCGGGAGGAACGCTCCGGCACGCTAGCTCCTGAGGTCCCAGACCTTCTGTTTCAGCTCCCTCCCGGGACGGAAATGGGCCACCCCGTGGTTTCCGATGACCACGGAATCACCGGTCTTGGGATTGCGGGCCTTGCGGCCCTTGCGCGTGCGGATCTCGAACGTGCCGAGGCCCCTCAGCTCAATGGTCTTGTCCGCGAGGAGTCCGGCCTTTATCTGGTCGAAGAACAGGTCAATGATCTTGTGGATATTCTTCTTGCTGACCTTGACCAGGGGAAAGATGTTCTCGACGATCTCGGCCTTGGAAAGCTTTTCCCGGGCCACGGCACCTGTCCCGCGTTACGCCTTCAGCCCGCCCAGCAGGTGAGACATTCTGGACTTCTTGCGGGCGGCGGTGTTGCGGTGGTACACCCCCTTGGACACGGCCTTGTCCAGGAAGGAGGAGACCTCCACGAGCTTCTTCTGGGCCTCGTCCTTCTTCTTTTCGTCCACGAGCCCGACAAAGTCCTTCACGAGCGACTTCGCACGGCTCTTGATCACCTTGTTCCGCAGGCGTCTCTTCTCGCCCTGGCGGTCGCTCTTCTCAGCAGATAGATTCCTGGCCAACGGTGGGTACCTCCGGGTAGTCCAAATACAGTGCGAGCAACAAGTTGTGAACCTAACGAAACCACCCTGCTCTGTCAAGTGCCAGCGCGTTGCCCGCGGGGGAAGTACCCGGGAGGTTTGCCATTCGAAACTCTTTCCAGTATGGTGAATGGGAGGCCTCAACAGTGGCAGCTGCGGCAAAAGTGTATGACTTCCCCCTGGAGAAGGTTGAAGACCAGCTCGTCTCCTACCTGAAACGGACGCGCGGCGAGTCCACCGTGGCGGACATGGTGGCCGGAACCGGGCTTCCCAAGTACCAGGTGGAGCAGGCGGCCAAGGCGGCGCTGGACGAGTACGCGGGACGCCTGAAGGTCACCGAGTCCGGAGAGCTCCTTTACTACTTCCCGTCCGGCATGCGCAGCACGGTCCGCGGACCAGGGCCCTCGCTCCGCCGGGCACGGAAGGCGTTCGCGCGCGGTTCCATCAAGGTCCTGTCGTTCCTGTTCAAGATCTGGATCGTGGCCATGCTCGTCGGCTACTTCCTCGCCTTTCTCGCCATCTGCGTGGCGGCCATCGTCTTCTCCATCGCCGCAAGCGCCGCCTCCCGCGGCGGCGACAACCGCGGCGGCGACCGGGACCGGGGAGGCGGCTTCGGGGGCATGTACCTCGTGATGAGGCTCTTCGACTTCCTCATCCGCATGTGGTTCTGGTCCAGCCTGTTGAACAGCGCCGGCGGCGGAATGCGGCGGCAGCCGCAGAGACCGCCGGGACGGCCGTTCTACAAGTCGGTGTTCGGGTTCGTGTTCGGGGACGGGGATCCCAACAAGGGGTGGGAAGAAGAGGAGCGGAAGCACATCATCTCCTACATCCGTTCCCACAAGGGTGTGCTGACGCTGGAAGAGATCATGGCAATGACCGGTCGGGAGCCGGACTCCGCGAACTCCCTGGTCAACCGGCTCCTCCTCGAGTACGAGGGGGAGCCTGGCGTGACGCCGGACGGCACCGTGGTCTACTCCTTCCCGGAGCTCATGCGCACCTCCGGCTCCACCCGCGTGGACGGCGGCATGTCGGCGGCCGGCCCGGCAGCACGGCGGATCGTTCCGTTCTCCGAGAACAAGCCCAGGACGAACGCGTGGATCGTGTTCTTCAACGCGTTCAACCTGCTGTTCGGCGCCTACTTCCTGGGCATCAGCCTGGTGCAGGGCGCCGCCGCCATCTCGAAGACCGGCCCCTACCTGTATTCGTTCGTGGGGAGCCTGCTGATGCAGGCGGGGATCAGCCCGGTGCCGGTCATCGAGATCGCCCTCGGGTTCATCCCGGTGGCGTTCTCCATCGTGTTCTTCATTGTGCCGCTCCTGCGGCGCATGCGGCTGACCCGGTACAACGATTCCCTGCGGGACGAGGCGCTCCGCCGTCGGATCATGACCCAGGTGCTGGAGTCACCGGCACGCGTGGAGCCGGGTGACGTTCGGCCCACCGGTTCGAACCTGGACCCCCGGGACCTGCCGGCCCGAAGCCGCCGCATCCTGGACCGGCTTGCCGCGGCCCTGAAGGCGGAGCCTGTTCCGCTGGACAAAGGGCAGTTTGCCTACAAGTTCAGCGAGATCGAGCGGGAGATGGCGGACGTGGAGACGTTCCGCAAGGGCATCGACCTTCGGAAGTTCGACGTGGGAAAAACGGTCTTCGACTCCGGAAGCTGAAGCGCTACGCCGCGTCCCCGGGGCCGGAGCACACGCCTGACGGAGCGCTCTTCCAGCCGGATGGCAGCGCGTCGGAGCGCCGCTCCCAGCCGGCACGGACGCGGGCCAGTGTCTCTTCCCACGGACGCACTCCGGAGGTGGCATCCGGGGCTTCCACGCAGCAACCGCCGACTGCCACCGCGTTCGTCAGCGCTTCCCCGGGACCAAGTCTGCGGACGATGGACGCCAGGAAGCCGGCAATGGTGGCGTCCCCCGAACCGTTGGTTCCCGCTACTCGCGGCACCGTGAACACCGGTGAGTACAGCTCCCGTCCCACCCAACCGGGGCAGCCCGGCAGTCCCCGGGCGCCGGTCCGCAGGTAGGCGCCCCGGTCGCCGAGCTTGATCAGCACCGCGGATACTCCGCGGTCCAGGACGCGCGCGGCCAGGGCGGCCAGATCCTCCATCGTCACGCTGCGGATGATCTGCTCGCCACCACCGGATCCCGCCAGCCTCTGGAACGCCGGGCGGTCCATCATGAACAGGAGCTCCTCGACGCTCGGCACGAACAGGTCCACTGCTGGCAGCACGCGGTCCAGCAGCGCTCCCCAGTCAATGGTGCCGGAGGCACTGGCGGGGTCCGGCAGGCTCATGTCCAGGGAGGTGAGCGCGCCGGCGGCGCGCGCGCGGGAGAACAGGCGCTGAAGCCTCTCTCCGCCATCCGACCAGATCTGCTTCAGGAGCGGCGGGTATCCGAAATGAAAGATTGCCGCGCCCTGCAGAACCGCGTCCGGCACGTCCGCATCCGTGAACGTGTCATTCGCCCCGGGACAGTGCAGGAAGATGCGGTCCACGCCGGGAGGGCTGAGCACGATCGTGTAGGAGGTCACTTCCCCCGGCGCCACGGCCAGGTCCTCCACGAGCGCCGGGCTTTCCGCCGCCACGCGCTCCCGGATGATCGTTCCCAGTGGATCGTTTCCGATCTTTGCCACAAGCCGGACCGGCACGCCCAGGCGATGCAGGGAGAGGCCCACGTTCGACACCGCGCCGCCCGTGGACAGGACGGGAGCTTCCACGAGTGACAGCCGCCCGGGGCGGAACCAGTCGTGCGCGGCGCCTCCCTTTTCCTCCGCGCCGAACCCCGGGATGATGTCCAGGCACAGGTGTCCGCAGACGACGATCTTCTGAGACCCGACGTGTGTCATGTATCCGGGAGCATGGCCCAAAACCGGTACCGGTTCAAGGTCGATGACGGCGCGCGTGCTCGCAGCGGGTCACCGGGCACTCCGCGCAGACCGGGCGCGTGCGGCAGTGGCGCTTGGCATGCTCGACGATGAGCGCGTGGTACTCGTTGAAAAGCGGCGCCTCCGGTTCCAGCGCGCCGTGGAAGAGCGCCTGGATCTCGTCGTAGGGCTCCGTGCCCCGGATCAGCCCGATGCGGGAGAGGATCCGCCGGGTGTAGGCATCCACGACGAACACCGGCACCTGGAACGCGTACAGCAGGATGGAGTCCGCGGTCTCGGGCCCGACGCCCCACTCCGCCAGGAGGCTGTCCCGGCTCGGGGCCGCGCGGGGACCCAGCGCTCCGCGCGCGTCAAACCGCGCGGAAAGAGAGCGAAGCTTCCTGGCCTTCTGGTTGAAGTACCCCGAGCTTCGCACCATGGCCGCCAGTGATGCCGTGGGGAGTGCCAGCACGTCACGCGGGAGCCGCACCCGGCGCTGACGGAGCTGGTCCAGGGCCTTCTCCACGTTTGTCCACGCCGTGTTCTGCGTGAGCACGGCTCCCATGATGACCTCGAAGCGGTCCGCCGGCGTGGAAGGAGTCACGTAGTCCCGCGGATGGTAGCCGCGGGTGTCGAACCCGCGCCGGTTGGCGCGGCCCGGGACGGGCCACCAGCCCTGCGGACCGTAGGCAGCCAGGAGCTGGCGGTACAGCGAGCCAATGCGGCCGTTCAGCGCCGCTCGCGTCGTAGAAGACCCCCAAGAGAGAACAGGAGCAGGACCACGATCATCGCCACGGGAAACCAGTCACCCCACCGGGTGTACAGCGTGCGGGCCGGGGGCCCGAGCGGTACATCAACCGTAAGCGAGTTTTCCCGGTACATCGGCGTGCGCGCCACGATCCGGCCCCTCGTGTCCACGAGGCAGGTGAGCCCGGAAGCGGAGGCCCGCGCCAGGGGCACGCCGTTCTCCACGGCGCGGAACACCGCGTTGGAGGCGTGCTGCATCGCCTCCGCCTGCGTGAGAGACCAGTAGTCGTTGGAGAGGTTGAGGATCAGCTCGGCCCCCTCCGCTACGAACCGGCGCACGTCGTCCGGGAACACGTCCTCGAAGCAGATCGGGGTGGCCCACGCGGCCTTCCCGTTTCGGAAGATCACCCGGCGGTCCCCCGGCTCCCACAGGTACGCGTCGAAGCTCTGCAGCAGCGCGTAGATGCCGGGGAGCTGACGACGGTAGGGGAAATACTCCGTGAACGGGACGAGGTGGATCTTGTGGTAGGTTTGCACGCT
>DASRZR010000187.1:0-3202 GCA_035686185.1 Spirochaetia bacterium
CTCCAGCACGTCCTGAAGCTGCGGGACGGAGCTCTCCGTGCCGGCGGGATAGCAGGCCTGGTACAATGACTCGAGCGGGTCGATCACCTTCTTCAGCGTGAAGATGTCCGCGATGAGGGACTTCTCCAGCCCCACCTGCGCCAGGAGCTTCTGGGTGTCCCCCTCCTGGATGGAGTCCCCCTGGCACTCCAGGAGGTGAAGGTAGTCCTCCAGCTTCTCCCGCTGGCGGGAAAGCATCTCGCGGAGCTTCTTCAGAACGGCAACGTTTCCCTCGATGGTCCCCACGGTCCCCCCCCTTGCCGGGATCTCAGCCGGCAATGTTCACGCCGGACGTCGGCGTGGTGTTCTCCTCCAACCCCTTGCGGGTGGAGATCTCGTCCCACGCCTCGCGCAGGTCCCCGAGCATCTTCTTCACCTCGGTGACCGGCGCCGGGTCCTTCTGCAGGTTGCCGTCCATGAGCCGGCGGGTCATGAACGAGTAGAGGCTGAACAGGTTCTTGGCGATGACGCCGCCCTTCTCGAAGTCCAGGGACGCCATCAGCTCGCTCAGGATGTCCTGCGCGGAAACCAGGTGGTTGTTGATGGCGTCATAGCGCCGGTGGCCTTCCTGGAACGCGTCCAGGGCAAGGTTGAGGTGACGGATGGCCCCGTCGTAGAGCATGACGATCAGGCGGATCTGGTTCGCCGTCTTGATCTGGATCTCCCGGTAGGCGCTCTGCGGATCGTGTGGCATCACCGCGTTCTCCCCTTCCTCACTTCGCGTCCTGGATCAGCGTGGACACCGGCACGACGTCGTACCCCCGGCGGACCAGCTCGTTGATCAGCAGGTCCAGCTTCTGGAACAGGTAGTCGTCCCGCCGCCCCTCACCGGCCCCCACCTGCAGCGGGATGATGGAGCCCGGCTTCTTCTGCGCCAGGATTCGCTCCACGAGGTCGGCCGAGCGCTGGTAGATCCCCCGCGCCCGGTTGGACTCCGTGTCGGTCACCCAGTCGTAGGAATCGATGTCGCGCCCCACGTAGACGTAGTTCATCTCCGCGGCGGCCGCGATGATCCCCGAGTTCACAATATAATAGGGGGCATGCCACAGGAGCGAGAGCTCGCGCCCGGTCACGCCGAAGTAGTCGTCCTCGTTGCGCGCCAGCCCCGACTTCACGAACTGGCGGTCCACGGTGAAGCGGGCGTCCGTCATGTTGAACGAGGCGTAGAACAGGGAGCCCACCTCGTGACCGGAGTCCGCGATCTCCTTCACCGCGTCGGGGTAGCGGCGGATGAACTCGCCGTTGACGAAGAACGTGGCCCGCACCTTGTAGGCGGACAGCGTGTTGAGGATCCGCGTCAGCCCCTCCGCGGAGTCCACCGCGTTGAACACGAGGCTGACCTCCCGCCGGCGGATGCGCGAGCCGTGGCTGAAGTTCGCCGCGTCAATGGGCTCGTCCGTGGCGGGGAACGGCTCGAAGGTGAACGTCTCCGGCGGGAACAGCGCCGCCGTGCCGAACCCCTTGGCGTCCCGCACCATGACGAGGTTCGCGTAGCTCCCCCGGGCGGAGGGCTGCAGGTACACGCGGTAGGAGTCCGTGGCGGACCCGGGGTCCCGCACGGCGTACGCGGCCGCCGGGGCCCAGCCGCCGCCGGCCTCATCGAAGCCGTACACCCGGTCCTTGACCCGGGTGAGCACGGAGCCGCCGTCAACGGCGTGACCGTAGTCCCCCGGCTGGGAAAGGGCCACCAGGGAGGCGGTGGAGGTGGAGAGCGCGAAGCGCTCGATGAACCAGGCCCCGGCCACGAGCAGCTCGTCGTTGCCCAGCCACTGCACGTGCAGCGGCGAGGGATGGGCGAACGTGCCGCGGTCCTTCCACGTGGCGTAGTCCTTCCACGCCACCCCGCTGGCGCTCATGAGCGCCACCCGGGTGCCGTCCGGGGAGAGGGCCACGTCCGCCACGTCCTTGTCATCCGTGCGCTGGAATGCCCCGTAGGAGCCCTGCGCATCCTGGGAAAGGCGGAAGATCGTGGACCCGCGGACGCCGCCGCGCCGTGTCTCGCACAGGATGGTGACGACGTTGCCGGTGGACCACAGCAGCTTCTTCACCGTGGTGTCACGCGGAAGGGACAGGTACGGAAGGGCCATCGGGACGCCGGAGTCGTGGAAGTCGTCCAGCGTGACGTAATAGAGGAACAGGTTCCTCCCGCCCTTGTTGAGGATGAGGTTGCGGCCGTCGGGGGAGACCCAGAAGGAATCGAAGTTGGAGTCGAACTGGAACGGGATCTTGGCCACCACGGTGCCGATCTTGAGGAAGCCCGTGTACAGCGCGCGGGTGAACAGCTCGTTCGGATCAATGGAGTAGACGATGACCCCCGAGATGTAGTCCAGCGTGCCGGCCCCGGCCCAGCGGATGTTCGCCATGGAGCCGGCCCCGATGTTGCGCAGGTCCTCGGAGAGCACGCGGTTGTCCTGCAACTGGGCCAGCGAGTAGTAGTAGAGATTCGATCCCTTGGCGTAGACCACGAACCGGGAGTCCGGGGACCACGACGCGGGCAGCGCCTCCAGGGAGAGCTCCACCTTGGAGGAGATGACCGTCTGCACGCCGCTTGCCACGTTCATCAGCGTGAGCTCGCCGTAGGCCGGGGACTGGCCGCGGAGGTACAGCAGGTAGCGGCCGTCCGGAGAGGTCTGCATGGGTGAAAGCGTGCCGGATTGGACCTGGGCGCCCGCCGTGAACGAGGGGAACATCGGGATCGGGGCGATGCCGCGGAACTCCGATCCCGAGCGGAACACGCCGAAGCGGTTCTGGATCTGCAGCACGTCCCCGTCCTGCAGCAGCTGGATCTCCTCCGGGTAGAAGGTGAGCTGTCGCAGGCGGCGGGTCCGTGGATCCGCGAGGAACAGCGTGTCGAAAGCCCCGGTGACTCCCGAGGTGACCGTCGCCTTGAACAGCAGACGGTTCGTGGGAGCGAGGTCCACGCCGGAGAAGCTCACCTGGGCGGATGCAGCGGCCGCGGCCAGGCATAGAAATGCGAGGAGGAGTGTTTTCCTCAAGGTCCGTACCTCTTTGTTACCTGCTACGTACTATCATCGGCACGGCGCGGGACAAACCTGCAGGAAAAAAGGTTTCCGCCCGCCCTTGTAGCTGGCCCGGGGCGGGTGGTAGAGTCGGGCCATGAAAATCCTGGTGACGGGCGGGGCGGGGTTCATCGGCTCCCACG
>DASRZR010000188.1:0-11480 GCA_035686185.1 Spirochaetia bacterium
ATGAAAAAGCTGGTTCTCGCCATCATCGCGCTGCTGGCGCTGTTCTCCGCGCTTCGTGCCTACACGCAGGGCGCCGCCGGAGGCGGATTCGGTGTGGGCGCCGCCGGAGGCGGTGCGGGCAGTGGCGCCGTGGGACTCTCCCTTCACCCCGGGCTCGTGGAGATCACGGACGGGACCACTACCATCGGCATGGCCTTCGGCGTGGCGGAGAAATCCGGCGGTGAGCCCGCCACCTGGAGCTTGCTCCCGCTGCGGCTCCTCTACAGGAGCGGGGACGCCACCGTCTCCATCGGGCTGAACGGCCTTTCGTTCCTGATGCAGGGCGGCGTGACCGTGGGACGGGCCGTGCGCGTGGACAGCCCCCGCACGGGGGACCTCGTGAGCGTGGGCGGCAAGGTCACGGTGAACTCGCGCGTGGACGGGGACGTGTGGACGCTCGGGGCCGACGTGGACCTTTCCCCGCGCGCGGACGTCACGGGCAGCATTGTGGCCCTCGGCGGGAAGGTGACTGCCGCTCCGGGCGCCGTGGTGGGCGGAACCATCAGCGCCATCCCGCAGGTGAAGATCCCGTTCATCGGCGTGCTCGGCACCCAGTTCTCCATCCAGATACTGGCTACCGGCAGCCAGATCCTGTGGTTCGTCCTGCTGGGCTTCGCGATCTTCCTTTCCTGCTACTACCGAGAGGCGCACGCCCGGATGCTGTACCAGTCAATTCCCGCCTCCTGGCGTGAGGCGGTCATCACGCTTGCCGTCTCGCTCGTCGTGCTGCCCGTGGTGACGGTGCTCCTGGTTGTTTCCGTGCTGGGAATCTTTCTCATTCCCGTCCTTGCCGTCGTGGTGATCTACCTCGGGCTGGATGGATTTCTTGCGCTGTGCATGAGGCTGGGCGGCGTGCTGCGCCGGCTGGACCTGGACCAGAGCCGCAACGTGCCGCTGCACCTGGTGACCTCCGGGCTCCTGGGGCTGTTCCTGGTGAAGCTGCCGGCGCTCGTGGGGATCTTCCTGACCATGCTGAGATCCGGCACGACCTCCCTGGTGGGTCAGACGCTGCAGGTCATCACGCTGGCGGCAAGCGCGGCCGGGATGCTGTACGGGTTCGGCGCCTCCGTGGCCTTCGTGCGCCGCACGTCAGCAAAGGCCTGAGCGCCGGCCGCCCGGCGCGGTCCAGAATCACTGACCGTGGCAGTACTTGTATTTCTTCCCCGAGCCGCAGGGGCAGGGATCGTTGCGCCCTACCTTGGGCAGTGACCGCTTCACCTGCACCTGCTGGGGCTGGGATGCCCCGCCGCCACCGGCGCCGAGGCTCGTCCGGCCGCCCCCCGGGCCGCCGGACTGCACAGACGGGGTCACCGCCGTGGTGCCGGACCCTCCGGCGCCGAACTGGCCCATCGCGCTGTGGGACGCCTGCAGGGCAGCCCCCGGCCGGGATGCCACCGGCGCGTCGGGAGCCTGCTGGATCCGGACCCGGAAGATCTTGCGGGCGATGGCCGTCTTGATCTCGTACAGCATGTCGTCGAAGATCTGGAACCCCTCCAGCTTGTATTCCAGCAGCGGGTTCTTCTGGCTGTAGGCTCGGAGGTACACGGCCTCCCGAAGCGCCTCCAGGTTTTCCAGGTGGTCCTGCCAGCGCGCGTCGATGGCGCGCAGGTACTCGAACTGGATGAAGCGGTTGAGGATCTCTTCCCCGATCTCGGCGGACTTGCGGTTGATGCTCTCCGCGAGCTCCTCCCGCAGCACGCGGCCAAGCTCCTCCACGGGGCGGGAAGCGATCTCCGCCGGCGAGATGCGGGGCTCGTGGAACAGGCTCTCCTTCATCTCGGCAAGCAGCGCGCCCGCCCTCACGGCCGGCGTCTCCCCGGAGGTCCGGAAGCGGTCGAAGATCTCGGTGAACAATTCCTCTCCGGTGGCAATGACGCGATCCTTCAGGTGGGGATCCGAGATGATCTCGTCCCGCCGCGAGTAGATGAACTTGCGCTGCTCGTTGAGCACGTCGTCGTATTCCAGCAGGTGCTTGCGCACCTCGAAGTTGCGCTCCTCCACCTTCTTCTGGGCCCGGTCGATGGCGCGGTTCAGCCAGGGGTGAACGATCGGTTCCCCCTCCTTCATTCCCATGCGCGACATCAGGCCCTTGATGTTCTCTCCCCCGAACAGCCGCATGAGGTCGTCTTCCAGCGAGATGTAGAACCGGGAGGACCCGGGGTCTCCCTGGCGTCCCGATCGGCCGCGGAGCTGGTTGTCGATGCGCCTTGCCTCGTGGCGCTCGGTCCCCAGCACGTGCAGGCCGCCGAGCCCCCTCACGTCCTGGGAGTCGGCAAGCCAGTGCGTGTACTCCTCCGCCAGGGCCGCGCGGTACTCGTCTTCCGACGCCTGGGTGCCGGCCCGGCGCCGCGCGCGGAACTCCGCGTTGCCGCCGAGCTTGATGTCGGTACCGCGCCCGGCCATGTTCGTGGCGATAGTCACCGAGCCCCGGGCCCCCGCGTCCGCGATGATCAGCGCCTCCCGCGCGTGGTTCTTTGCGTTCAGCACCTCGTGGCGGACCCCGCGGGCCACCAGCATGCGGGACAGGCGCTCGGACTTCTCGATGGAGATCGTGCCGACGAGCACCGGCTGGCCCTTGGCGTGCAGCTCGGCAATGGAGGTGCAGATGGCCTGCAGTTTTTCCTCTTCCGTGAGATAGATCTCGTCGTCCTGGTCGGCGCGGACCACCGGCCGGTTGGTGGGAATGACCACCACGTTCAGGTTGTAGATCTTGCCGAACTCCTGCGCCTCGGTGTCCGCCGTCCCGGTCATGCCGGCGAGCTTGCCGTACATGCGGAAGTAGTTCTGGAACGTGATCGTGGCCAGCGTGCGGTTGCGCTGGGCGATCTTGATCCGCTCCTTGGCCTCGATGGCCTGGTGCAGGCCCTCCGAGTAGCGTCGGCCGTAGAGGATCCGGCCCGTGAACTCGTCCACGATCTGGACCTTCCCGTCCTGCACCACGTAATCCACGTCCCGCGCGTACAGCTTGTGCGCGCGCAGCGCCTGCGTGAAGTAGTGGATGTACTCGAAGTTCTCGTCCACGAACAGGGAGCCCCGGATGAGGCCCCGCTTCTGCAGAAGCTGCTCGATGTGGTTCATGCCCTCGTCGGTGAACGTGACCCTCTTGTTCTTCTCCTCCAGCTTGAAGTCGCCCTTGGGCTGGGCGTCTCCCTCGGGGTAGTCCCCGGTCTCGGGGTCCTTCTCGCACTCCCCGAGCTGCTCCACGAGGCGGTTCACCTCGGCGAACTTGAACGTGTCGTCCTCCGCCATGCCGGAAATGATGAGCGGCGTGCGCGCCTCGTCGATGAGGATGTTGTCGATCTCGTCCACGATGGCGTACGCGTGGCCGCGCTGCACCTTCTCCGACGGGCTCCAGCACATGTTGTCCCGCAGGTAGTCGAAACCGAACTCGTTGTTCGTCCCGTAGGTGATGTCCCGGGAATAGGACTCCTTGCGGGCCGCGTTGTCCATCTGGCTGAGGATGACTCCCACGCTGACGCCCAGCAGGTCGTAGATCGGGCCCATCCACTGCGCATCCCGCTCGGCGAGGTAGTCGTTGACGGTGATGACGTGCACGCCCTTGCCGGTGAGGCTGTTGAGGTAGGCGGCCGGCACGCTGCCGAGCGTCTTGCCCTCGCCGGTCTTCATCTCGTTGATGCGCCCCTTGTGCAGGACGATGGAGCCCATGAGCTGCACGTCAAAGAGGCGCTCCCCGAGCTTGCGCCGCGCGGCCTCCCGCACCAGGGCATAGGCCTCCGGGAGGATGCTGTCCAGGCTCTGGCCTTCCGCGACGCGCCGGCGGAACTCCTCCGTCTTGAGACGGAACTCGGAATCCGCCAGCTTCATCACCTCCGGCTCTTTCCCGTTGATCTTCTGGACCAGTGGAACGAGCTCCTTCAGGTCCCGTTCATGCTGGGATCCCACGAAGAAGGTGAGGACGGTCTGGAACGTGCCGGGCATACCGTGCAGTTTACTGTCGCGGAGATTGACAGGTCAAGGCAACGCCGCTACGATGTGCTCGCTCATGTCGCCGCTGTCACGCAGATTCCGCCTCCGGTGCGCTGCCGCGGCCTGTGCCGCGCTCTTCGCGCTGGCCGGCTGCCAGAGGAAGGGGATCGAGGAGCTCGTGAGCAGCGAGCTGTTCTCCCTGTCCATGGGCAAGCTGGAAGACCAGGTTGACCTTTTCCAGTTCGACGCCGCCATGGTGGAGCGCCCGACCACCATCGCCATGCGGGACGGCTGGTTCTATATCGCCAACGGTGGCGCCTCCAAGATCATGGTGTTCTCCTCCTACGGGGACCTGCTGTTTCTCCTCTACAATCCCCAGACGAATCCCGCCCCCACGATCCTGGGACCCGCGGACACCTCGGGACCGGCCATGCCGGCCGGCTCAGGGGCGCCGACCGCCGCGGCAACCGGGGCGGCCACCCCGGCAGACCCGACCATCGCGAGCACGCGCGGCTACGAGGCCTACCCGTTCACCGACATCGGCCGGATCGCGGTTGCCAGCGACCGCACGCTTTACGTGGAGGACGCGGTGCCGGAGGCCAAGGAAGTGAAGGACGCGGACCACGGGGTCATCCGCAGCCGGGTCATCCTGCGATTCGACCGCCGCGGCCGCGCGCTGCCTCCGCTGGGAGAGGAAGGGATCGGAGGATCCCCGTTCCCCTACGTCAGCGGCCTTCACGTGACGGCGCGGGACCAGCTCGTGGTGGTCTGCCGGCTGCCGAAGTCCTGGGAGATATTCTGGTTCTCCTCGGACGGCGTGCCCCTGTACCAGGTGGAGGTATCCTCCTCCAACCTGCCATCCAAGCCGGTGGCCGGAGTGACGCCCGTGCTGGTGAACGTGCTGCCGGACCCCGTGGCACCGCTTCTGTACCTTGTCATCAACTCCTACCGGGAAGCCGCGGAAACGCGCTCCGCGGGACCTCCGCCGTCGGATGCGGTCTCCTCCCGGGTCTACCGCCTGGACCTGCGCACGCAGCAGTACGCGCCCGGTCGCGTGGAGCTTCCCGCCAACCCGCCGCACCGCACCAAGGAGGGGCTGAAGACCACGGAGATTCCTTCACCGCCCGGTGACCTCCTTGGCGTGAGCCGGGCCGGCAATTTCTACGTGCTGGACTACACCGACACGAACCTGTACACGCTGCAGATCGTGGATCCCACGGGCCGGGTCCGCGCCCAGCGACGGGTGGTCATCGAGGACTCCGAGCTGTCGTTCGAGGACATCCACCTGTCGTCCACGGGAATCATCTACGGGCTGCTCGCGGACAAGTCCCGGGCCCGGGTGGCCTGGTGGCGTTCGGACCTGCTCCTGAAAGGAGACTAGCCGTGAAGATCGTGAGCTCGGAGACCATGACGCGCATCGACCGCCGGTCTCAGGACGAGTTCGCGATTCCCTCCCTCGTGCTGATGGAAGATGCCGGGGTAAAGGCCTGGGCGCTGCTGAAGCGCGCGGGAAAGCCGGACCGACGCGCCCAACGGCGCATCGTGTTCGCGGCCGGCAGGGGGAACAACGGCGGGGACGCCTTTGTCATGGCCCGCCAGGCGGCCGCCGAGGGGTGGCAGCCGCTCAGCATCGTTCTTGCCGGCGGTCGACCGGACCCGGAGACGGACCCGGGCCGCAACCTCGCCTCCTGCGAGGCCCTGGGGATCGAGATCATCGACTGGCCGGTGCAGTCCGACCTTGCCGTGACCCGGCTGGCGGAGGCGTCGTGGATACTGGATGGCATCGCCGGCACCGGCCTGCGCGGCGCGCTGAAACCGCCGGCCTCGGACCTCGTGCGCGCCATCAACCAGAGCCGCGGGAGAAAAGTGGCCCTGGACGTGCCCAGCGGGGTGGGGGACGGTTTCCTGCCCGAATACCCGGCAGTGCGCGCCGATCTCACGCTCACCATGGGACTCCCCAAGCTGTGCCTCTACCTGCCGCGCGCGCGGGCGCTGTGCGGGCGGATCCTCGTGGTGCCCGTGGGCTTCCCGCCGGCCCTGGTGGAGGACCCCGCCATCGCGGGGGAGTTGCTCACGCCGGCAGCGTGGAAGGACCTCCTTCCGGCCGTGCCCGTGGACACCCACAAGAACCGGCGCGGCCACCTGGCGGTCTTCGCCGGCGCGCGCGGAACCACCGGCGCGGCCTGGCTGGGCGCCACGGCGGCCGCGCGCGCGCGCGTGGGCCTCGTGACGCTGTTCGCGGACGCGGACGCGTATCCCATCCTGGCGCCCAAGCTCACCTCCGTGATGTGCCGGCCCTGGAGCCCCGGGATGCCGGTCTCGGGAGAGGGAAGCGAGTGGGACCCCACGCGGTTCACCGGCCTCCTGGTGGGGCCCGGCTGGGGCCTGGGGGAGGAACGCTCCGCGTGGATGGAATCGCTGTTCACCCTGTCCATCCCCGGGGTCATCGACGCGGACGCCCTCACGCTGCTGGGGGCACGAACGGCGCGGCGCCCGATCAACCTCGGCGGCAAGTGGGTCCTCACGCCGCATCCCGGGGAGTTTGCCCGGCTGGCCGGGGTCAACCGTGATTCGGTCCTGGATGACCCGGTGGGCCATGCGCTGGCGGCCGCGGAACGGATGAACGCCGTGGTGGTCCTGAAGGGAGCCTGCACCGTGGTGGCCGCGGTGGACGGAAGGTTCTGGGTCCTGGACGGCGTCAACCCGGCGCTCGCCACCGGTGGATCGGGGGATGTCCTTGCCGGGCTCATCGCCGGCGGGATCGCCGGAGGCCTCGGGCCCGTCGATGCCGCCCTTTTCGGCGTGTCCCTCCACGCGCGCCTGGGACAGCGGGCAGCGAGGAAGCGGGGCTGGTTCCTCGCGGAAGACCTCGTGCCGCTGGTGTCGCGCCTCCTCTGGAAATGAAGCCGGACACCATCCACATCAAGAAGGGCGCCTCCGTTTACGACGACGCGGAGGAGGACCGCGACCTGCCGCAGCCTCCGCCCCGGCCCGCCCGGCGCCCGCCGGCGCGCCGCCGGCGCCCGCCCAGCCGTTCCGTGCTGGCGCCGCTTATCGCGGTGGCGGCGGGGATCTTCCTCGTGTTCCGGGTCGTGCCCCACGCGGTTGCCAACCGCGCCGTGGTGGCCGGATGGCAGACGACATTGCACGTCGCGCGGATAGAGGACGGGCTGGTGGTGGGGCTCACGTTCGTGGCACGCGGCCGTCCGGCGGCCCCCCCGGAGGCCACCGCGCGCGTGTTCCTGCGCGGGACCTCGGAGCAGGTCTTCCTGGCCGGAGACCTGGACCGGTCCCCGATGACGCTTCGAGGCCGGCTGCCCGCGCTTCCCGCGGCGCGCGTGGTGCAGGCGGATGTCAGCATTGCCGGCGCCCGTGTCACGCTCGTGGCGCCGGTGCCGCCCCCGGCCTCCGGCAGCTAGTCGCGGCCGTTGACGCCGCTCCGCGCCGGCTCTACTATGCCGGTGGGAGGGGAGTGAGAATGCTCCAGTTCTATTTCCTTTCCGTGGCGGCCAACCTGATTGCCGGGGCTGCGCTCAGCTCCGACTGGATTTCGGAGCGCTTCTCATCGCTTTCCGCCATTCTTCGAGCCCTTTCGGCCCGGCGCGCCCGCATGGTGACGGGGCTGCTCGCGATCGGCGCCGGACTTGGGACGCTGTTCGTGCCGGCCGCTTACCCGGTGATTCTCGGAGACCTGTTTCCCAGCGTCGTGGGGATCGGGGCGGGGATTGCGCTGCTGTTTGAAGCGCTGCGGCAGGAGGTGTTCTACTCCACCACGGACGCCGCGGAAACGGCACCGGACGGGGGCCCCTGGCGCGCGCCCCGCGCGTACCGCACGGCCGTGGCGGCTTTTGCGTTCGCCGCCGCGGTCCTGCACTTCTTCCTGCCGGAGAGGATCATCCTGTAAGGCGCGGTCCGCTGACTGCGAACGCCGCCCGCGACCCGGCTACTCCTTGTCCTTCTCTTCCGCTCTCGCGGCCTGCGCCGCCTTGATCACGTCTTCCGCGATGCGGCCCGAGATCGGGCTGTAGTGATCGAACTCCAGCTCGAAGGACCCCGTGCTGGCGGTGAGCGCCTTCAGGTCGATGGCGTAGTGCATGAGCTCGGCCTGCGGCACCTGCGCCTTGACCTCCAGGATGCCTCCCCCGATGGGGTTCTGGCCGGAGACCTTGCCGCGCTTGCCGCTCAGGTCGGAGAGCACCGCGCCGAGGTACTGCTCATCCACGTACACGGTGAGGTTGCACACCGGTTCCAGCAGGACGGGCTTCGCGTTGCGCATGCACTCCCGGAAGGCTTCCCGGGCCGCCAGCTTGAACGCGAGCTCCGAGGAGTCCACGGGGTGCTCCTTCCCGTCTGTGATCCGGGCCTCCACGTCCACCACCGGATAGCCGGCCAGGACGCCGGCTTCCATCGCCTCCGCGATCCCCTTCTCCACGCCGGGGATGTACCCGCGGGAGACCGCGCCGCCGAAGATCGCGTTGGTGAACTTGAACCTCTCTCCGCGCGGGATGGGGTTCACTTCCAGCACGACCTTCGCGTACTGGCCGTGGCCGCCGGTCTGCTTCTTGTGCGTGTGCTCGGCCTCTGACTTGCCCTGGATCGTCTCCCGGTAGGCCACGCGCGGGATCTTCGTCTCCACCTCGATCTTCTGGTGCTCCTTGATCTTGTCCAGGATCATGGAGATGTGCAGCTCTCCCATGCCGGAGATGACCGTTTCCTTGGTCTCCTTGTCGTAGGACACCACGAACGTCAGGTCCTCCTCCGTGATCTTCAGGAGCGCCTGGTTCATCTTGTCCTCGTCCTTCTTCGCCTTGGCCGAGATGGCCAGGGCGTGGACGGGGTTCGGCAGCTCCAGGGGAGCGTAGACCGTGGGCGCGTGCGGATCGTGAAGCGTGTCGTTGGTCCGCAGGGACGCGCTCTTGGTGAGGAGCCCCAGGTCACCCGCCAGAAGCTCCGGCGTTTCCTCCAGCTTCTTCCCGAGGCACGTGTAGACCTTGGTGAGCTTCTCCTTCTTTCCCTCCCGCGCTATCTGAACGTCCGAATCCGGGGCGATCTTGCCGGACATGACCTTGAAGTAGGAAAGCTTGCCGGTGAACTGGTCCATGGCGGTCTTGAACACGAAGCAGGTCGTCGGCTCGGAATCCGCGATCTTCCTCTCCACTTCCTTGCCGTCCGGCGTGGCGGCCTTCGCCATTCCCTCCGGGGCGGGGACCGCGTAAGCGATGAAGTCCAGCAGGGCCGGCACGCCGGCGCCGGTGATCGCCGCGCCGCACAGCACCGGGCAGAGCTTCCGCGCCTTCATCCCGCTCGCGAGGCCCTTGCGGATCTCCTCCGGGGAGAGGTTGCCCTCCGCGAAGAACTTCTCTATCAGGGAGTCATCCCCCTCCGCCGCGCTCTCCACCAGCTTCTGGCGCGCCGCTTCCACCTCCGCCTTTGCGGAGTCCGGAACCGGGGCCTCCTTGCCGTCGATCCACGCCTTCTGGTCGATGAGGTCCACGACTCCCTTGAAGTCGGCCCCGGCCCCGATGGGCACGACGACCGGGACGAAGCTCGCCTTGAACTTGTCCGCGAGGTCCGCCACGCTCCGGCCGAAGTCGGCGCGCTCCTTCTCCATCTTGTTCACGAACACGAAGCGCGGCATCTCGCTGCGCGTGAGACGCCGCCACAGCTTGATCGTCTCGATCTGGACGCCCACGTCCGCGCCAACGGCCAGCAGCGCGCACTCGGCCACCCGGAACGCCGCGGCCACTTCTCCCACGAAATCGGCGGACCCCGGGGTGTCCAGGATGTTCACCTTGACGTCTTTCCAGGTGACGTGGCTCAGAGACAGGTGCACGGAGATCTTGCGGGAGATCTCCTCCTCGGTGAAATCGCTCACCGTCTTGCCGGTCTCGACTCTCTCCGCCTTCGGGATGGCACCCCCGGCGGCGAGCATCTCGTCCACGAGCGTGGTCTTGCCCGTCCCGCCGTGGCCGGCGAGGGCGACATTGCGCAGCGAGCGAGTCGAAACACTCATACGGTGGCTCCTTGGTATGTGAGAATAGGGGTAAACAGTAGTCCGCCGCCCCCGTCTTTGTCAACGAAAACCTGTCCTAGCCGGCCTCCCCGAACCCGCCCACTTTCTCGGCAAAATGGGAAAACTCCATGGTGAAGGTGGCGCGCCCCTGCGTGGCGCTGCGCAGCGCGGTGGAATAGCCGAACATGGCCACCAGCGGCGCCTGCGCCTTCACGTGGTCCGCCCCCGGCTTGCTTTCCACGTTCTGTATCAGGCCCTGGCGCGCGTTCAGGTAGCCGATGACCTCTCCCAGGAACTCGGTGGGCGTGAGCACGTCCACCGCCATGATGGGCTCCAGCAGGATGGGACTGGCCTTGCGGCAGGCCGCGTCAAAGGCCATGGCTCCCGCCGCCTCGAAGGCGATGGGCGTGGAGGTGGCCGGGTGAAACTCCGCTTCCACCAGCGTCACGCTGATGTCCAGCGCCGGGTACCCGTACACCACCCCGGAGCCGAACGCGGCCGTGACGCCGCGCTCCACCGCGGCCACCAGTTCCTCCGGCAACGCGCCGTCGGCCAGCGCGGAGGTGAACACGTTTCCCTCTCCGCGGGCCCGCGGCGCCGCCTCGATCGTGATGGTGGCGCTGTGCTCCTTCCCGGCGATGACACGGTGGTATTTCTCCACGTGCCGGACGGCCTGGCTGATCGTCTCCCGGTAGGAGACCTGCGGCTTTCCCACCCGGGCCTCCACCTTGAACTCCCGGAACATCCGCGTCACCAGGACGTCCAGGTGCAGCTCTCCCATGCCGGAGATGATGAGCTCCCCCGTCTCCGCGTTCTCCTTCACGGAGAACGTGGGGTCCTCCTCCGCCAGGACTTCCAGCACCTCCTGCAGCTTTTTCCTCTCGGACAGCGTCCGCGGCTCGATGGCCACGGAGATCACGGGTTCGGGGAAGTGCATCTTCTCCAGCAGGATGGGGAACGCCTCCACGCCCAGCGTGTCCCCGGTCCGGGACCCCTTCAGGCCGATCATCACCGCGATGTCACCGGCCTCCACGTGGTCGATCTGCTGGGAGTGGTTGGCGTGCATCCGCAGCAGGCGGTTCACGCGCTCCCGTTTCTTCTTGCCGATGTTGAAGACCGTCTGGCCTTCCTTGATGCGGCCGGAGTACATGCGCACGAAGCACAGGTTGCCGGCCTCCCGGCTTGCCTGCAGCTTGAACACGAGGCCCAGCGCGAACGCCTCCGGCTTGCACGGAACCTCGACGACCTCTTCCTTCTTGGCGTGGTGCCCGCGCGCCGGCGGCACGTCCAACGGTGCCGGGAGGTAGTCCACCACCGCGTCCAGGACCGGCTGCACGCCGACGTTTCGAAGCGAGGCGCCGCAGAGCACCGGGCTGAACGCCCGGGAGAGCGTGCCCTTGCGGATGGCGGCGCGCAGCTTCTCCACCGGGATCTCGGCGCCGGAAAGGTACAGCTCGGTGATCTCGTCGGAGACGTGGGAGAGATGGTCCATGAGGTTCTC